>JACXUQ010000168.1 GCA_014763835.1 Thiotrichales bacterium | reverse complement strand
AAGGGCGCGCGTATTACCATGCAGGTGACGATACCGTCGCGCATGGCAGTATATATGCCCAATGAGCGTACCTTGGGTGTGTCGCAAAAGATTGAACAACCGGAAGAACGCGAACGCCTGCGTGAAATGATGAAGCAGATTCCCGAATATAAGAATACCGAAGGCGGTTTTATTGTGCGCACGGTTGCTGAGGGCGTGGATTTTCATGAGTTGCGTGCCGATATGATCTTTTTGCAACGCTTGTGGAACGACGTGCAGGAGAAAGCCCGTAATGCGCGCAAGCCGTGTGTGATTTATGAGGATTTGCCGCTTTATCTGCGGATCCTGCGGGATATTCCGATAGCACGCATTGAAAAAATCCGCGTCGATTCGACCGAAACCTTCCAGAAGATGAAGCTGTTTGTGGATACCTATGTGATGGAGTTGGCCGACCGGGTTGGGCTCTATACCGGGGAGCGGCCGATTTTTGACCTTTACAATATCGAGCAGGAACTTCAGGGCGCGTTGGAAAAACGGGTGAATCTGAAATCCGGCGGTTATCTGATTATTGATCAGACCGAAGCGATGACGACGATTGATGTGAATACCGGTGCGTTTGTCGGCCACAAAAACCTGGAAGAGACGATCTATCGCACCAATCTGGAGGCGACGCAGGCCATTGCACGCCAGCTGCGCTTGCGTAATTTGGGCGGGATTATCATCCTGGACTTCATCGATATGGAGGCCGAAGAGCATAAAGTCCATGTATTGTCGGCATTGGAGAAAGAGTTGTCCAAAGACCGCGTGAAAACCTCAATCAGCAATATCTCCAATTTGGGATTGGTGGAGATGACGCGTAAACGCACCCGTGAGAGCTTGGAGCGAACATTGTGTGAGCCTTGCCCGATGTGCAACGGTCGCGGTACGGTCAAAACGGCGGAAACGGTGGCGTATGAAATTTTCAGGGAAATTACCCGCATGGCACGCTCCTTTAATGCCCAGCAGTATCGTGTGATTGCTGCCGAGAGTGTGGTGGCGCGTATTATGGATGAGGAGTCCAGCAGTGTGGCGGAGCTGGAAGCCTTTTTGAACAAGAGCATCCGCTTTCAGGCGGAAAGCACCTATGCCGCCGAGCAATTTGATGTGGTCATGATGTGATGGTTGGCATCTGACCGGTTAGGGGTGGAGTATGGTTCGTAGAACACACCATCTGCTGTTATGGATTTTTGCGCTGTTTGTCGGCTATTTGCTGCTGGTGCGCGGCGTCATTACCTGGGCGCAATTTGCCCCCAATCAGGTAGACAGCGTGGTCGAGTTTCTGACCGACAGTCAGATTCAGTTTCAGAAATTGGAGATTGACCAGAGCTGGCTTGGCGTCACCTTGAATGTTGAAGGTTTGCTGGTTGAGCATCCTACCGTTGAGTTTGAGGTGGGGCAGCTGGCGGTGGATCTCAACCTGTTTTCGCCATTGATCCCGAATGCGCGTTGGGGCGAGTTTCTGGAGCTCAAACAGTTCATTTTATGGCATTTAAACGTTCCCGCGTCAGAGGGGGTGGAAACGGCAGGTGAACAGCCGGCGACTTTAAATTCTGAGGCCTTGGAGGCCTGGATCGGTCGATTCAATCTCAACCGCTTGTGGACGCGGGTGGATATTGCCGATTTCTCGGTGGCCAGTTTTCAGGACGGGATTCCCTGGTCAGTCGATATCGCCAATTTTCAGGCGTTCAAAGGCAGTAGCTGGAGTTTGGCGACCGATATCGATATTTCTTATGGTGACGCCTTGCACCACGAGCAGTTTATGCTTAAAGGCTCATTTTCCCCGAACGTATGGGGGCGCGCCGAGCAAGGACAGCTTGCTGTGACCTCGTTTCAACCCCTGAAGGTGCAACGTTTGGCCAATCTTTTGCCCCAGAAGTGGCATGAAGTGTTGCCAAACGGCGAACTGATGCTCGATTTGCGGGCGCATTTAGCGCAGGCGCGTTTGGCGGATATGCAGTTGGAACTTTATGCGCAGGCGTTGCACTGGCCTGATCATAATCCGGTTTTGCCGAAAACGCTGGGCATCAATCTGGTGTGGGAGAATCAGGAGCAGGTGCGCGATCTCAGTCGCATCAATTGGCGTTTTTCCGCCAGTCACATCCAGATGGACAGCCGTTATATTGAAACGGTCGCGCCGATTGAGTTGTCATTGTCTCAGAATCGCAAATTACACTTTGCTACCGATAGATTCGATATCGAACCCTTCAAACCGATGCTGCATGCCATCCTCAAAAATGAAAAGGTGGCGGAACTTTTTCAAGCCTCCGTAGCGCTTTCCTTGCATAGCATAGAGGGTGATCTGGATGTTCAAACGCTGTTTTTGGATAACCTGTCATTGGAAATCGCCAAGCTGGCTGTGCCGGTCACCGACTTGCCGGGTCTGGCCATGGAGCAGGTCTATCTCGACAAACGCGGCTCCGAGTTTCAGGTGATTGTTGACAAGCCTTTCTGGGTGATGGAGCCTAGGTTGCACCCTATTCCGATGCGGTTTCAACTGCAAAAAAGGTTGAGCGGGGAATTTGACCAGCTGCATCGCCTCTGGCAGTTGGATGAAGTGGTTTTGGACTGGGATAAAATGCCGGTTGTCATTCAGGCACAGGGTGACTTTGTTGGAGGTTTGAAGGCCAATCTTAAAATCGAGCCTGACACGGTTGCCAATGTCAAAGCGTATTTACCCTATTCCTTAATGTCATCCAAATTGCAGGATTGGCTCAAGACCGCCTTGGTATCCGGCAAATCGGTGAAAGGCGAGTTGACCTTTGACGGCAATTTAAACGATTTTCCGTTTATTGATAAAAGTCAGAGTCAGCTTTCGGCCGTGGCTACCGTCAATAACATGCAGTTGAAGTTTCAGCCGGACTGGCCGGCGCTGCCTGATTTTGATGCGCGTATTGAGTTTACCCCCTATCAGCTGACGATAATCCCTGAGCGCTTTAATCTGGCAAAGGGTTTGCAGGCGGACAAGGTGGCTGTTCATATTGATGATCTGCATAGCAAAAATATTGCGGTGCGTTTCGCCGGGCAGGTGCAGGGGGAAGCAAACGATGCCGTTGCTTATCTGCAGCAAACCCCGCTGTTGCAGAAGATGGGCATTGCCGAGTTTCTGCAGGATAAACAGCGTTTTGAATTGCAGGGGCCGGTCAAGGTCAGTTTGGATGAGGTATGGATTCCGGTTTACGGTTTTGATCAAAAGCCAGAAACGGTCAAAGGAAGAGTGGCTTTAAATAATGCGCAGTTGCGTTTATATGATGCATTAAGTTTTGATGCGTTGAATGGAACGGTGGCGTTTAGCGAAGCCAGCGTTGAAGGCAAAGAGGTCAAGGGACACTTTGAGGGCGGACCTTTCACGATGAAGGTTACAACCGCGAACACCGATGGGAACGTTCTCTTGGATCTTAAAGGTCGTGCAAATGCAGCATACGAGAACTGGGTAACAGGCCAGATTCCATGGCAGTCGCAAGTGCGGATTCCGTTTCACAAAAAGAACTCAACAGGCCGGGTCTCCGTGGGCTTGGATGTGGATGGTTCGCAAGCGCAGTGGCATCTGCCCGCACCGTTTGATCAAGCAGCGATGGCAACCCTGTCGCACCATGAATTCAATTTCGGCGATTCCTCTATGGAGTTGTCAGGTCATGTCGCCAAGCTGGGCGTGTACAAGTTTAAATTACTGGAAGAGGCGGGCCTGCCTTATCGGTTGGTGGGTGTAGCCAAGTTGGGCGGCAATGACACCAGGGCAGTCATAACGGATGAAAACAAGCTCATCATTCAGGGGAACGTGCCTTTTTGGGATATGGATGGCTGGATAAACTGGCAAGGGATCGGCTTCAGAGAGGGACGGGCCAAGTTGTGGCAGCCGATTAATTGGGGGGGATCGACCCTGAATATTGCCCGAATAAAGCTATTGTCGCACGACTATCCGGCGGCACAGCTGCACTGGCAGAGTACCAGTCAACACACGGTTTCGGTCGGCGCCAATGCTGACTATCTGCAGGGTGTTGCCGAAATAC
>JACXUQ010000167.1 GCA_014763835.1 Thiotrichales bacterium | reverse complement strand
TTCAATCAGGAGCCGGTTGGCGGCTATAACCGCATTATGTTGTCGCCTGTTCTGGCCGGTGAAAAGAGCCTGAATGACATCATGACCCATGATGAAGTCTGGTTTTCTGATCATGGCATACGCTTGCATGTCGGCAAGGAGGTTTCCAATATTGATTTATCCGGCAAGCGGCTCACGACCTTCTGCGGTGAAACCTATTATTACGACAAGCTGGTGATTGCCACCGGCTCCAAGCCGGTCATGCTGCCAGTGCCCGGTGTCGATCTTCCAGGCGTGGTGAGCTTTCGCGATATGCGCGATGTTGAAGCCATGATTTCCGCATCGCGGACACAGCAGCGCGCGGTGGTGATCGGGGGAGGCCTGTTGGGTTTAGAGGCCGCCTACGGTTTGCTTAAGCGCGGTATGCACGTCACCGTGGTACACCGTAATCAGGTTTTGATGAATGTGCAGATGGACGCCGAGGCCGGGCAGCTTCTCAGGGACCAATTGGAGCACGCGCATGACGGACTTGCCGGGATGTGTTTCAAAATGGGTGCGAACACGGTTTCGATACAGGGTCATCAGCGGGTCGAATCGGTGCTGCTGGATGACGGAACCCGGCTACCGGCCGATCTGGTGGTGATGGCGGTCGGTATCCGTCCAAACGTCAGCTTGGCCGAACAAGCGGGATTGCAGGTTAATAAAGGCATTATTGTCAACGATCAATTGCAGACCTCTCATGCGGATGTGTACGCCTTGGGTGAGTGTGTCGAGCATCGTGGGGAGACTTACGGTTTGGTGGCGCCTCTTTATGAACAGGCTGGGGTGCTGGCGCAGAATTTGGTCGGACGGCAGGCGGATTATGCAGGTTCGTTGATTTCGACCATGTTGAAGGTGACGGGAGTTCACCTGTTTTCAGCGGGCGACTTTAAGGCGGAGGCAGCACCGGTCGATGGCAGCGAGCCAAAGGAAACCGTGATTTTCAGGGATAGGGCCAGACAGGTGTACCGCAAACTGGTCATTAAGGGGAATAAGTTGGTGGGCGTGTTGTTATACGGCGATGTGACCGACGCCAACTGGTTATTCGACAAGCTCAAATCGCAGGCGGATATTGCCAATATGAGAGACACCCTGATTTTTGGTCAGGGGTATGAATGAGGATATGCAAATGGATGCAAATAAAATCAAAGTCATTGTCGTCGGTAACGGCATGGTGGGGCATGGTTTTGTCGAAAAACTGGTCAAGAGCGACGCGTATCAGAACTATGAGGTGACGGTCTTCGGCGAAGAGAGCCGTCTGGCTTATGATCGTGTCTATCTCTCGTCTTATTTTGCAGGGAAAACGGCAGATGATCTCTGTCTCGTTCCGCCGGGTTTCTATGAAGAGCACGGCGTGCGCATTATTCTGGGGGACAAAATCGTCGGCATTGACCGGGCTAACAGAACCGTCACCTCTCAGAACGGTACAACGCTTTCTTATGACCGTCTGGTATTGGCAACCGGTTCCTATCCTTTTGTGCCGCCCATGGAGGGCAATGATCGGGATGGTTGTCTGGTTTACCGTACCATTGAGGATCTGGACGCGATTCAGTCCATGGCCTCCAAAAGCCAGACCGGGGTCGTTGTCGGTGGCGGCCTGTTGGGTTTGGAAGCCGCCAAAGCGCTGCGGGATTTGGGGCTGGAAACCCACGTGGTGGAGTTTGCCCCACGCCTGATGCCGGTACAGTTGGACGAGGGCGGGGCCGCACTGCTGAAACGTAAAATCGAGAATCTCGGCGTCAAGGTGCATACCCGCAAAGCCACGCAACGCATTGTGGAAGGTGAGACCCATCTGAACCGTATGGAGTTTGCCGACGGGGAAACGCTGGAAACCGATATCGTCTTGTTTTCGGCCGGCATCCGCCCGCGAGATGAACTGGCCAAACAGTGCGGCCTGGAGATGGGGCCGCGGGGCGGCATCGTCATTAACGATCACTGCCAGACATCCGACCCGTTGATTTATGCTATCGGCGAGTGTGCCCTGCACGGCGGCATGATATACGGACTGGTGGCCCCGGGTTATGCCATGGCGCAGGTGGTGGTGGACCAGTTGAATCTGAAGTCCAATGCCTTTAGCGGTGCCGACATGAGCACCAAGCTCAAGTTGATGGGGGTGGATGTGGCGTCCATCGGTGACCCGCACGGCAACGACGAGAATGCCTTGTCTTATGTGTATGAGAATGGCCCGGAAGAGATCTACAAGAAAATCGTGGTGACGCCCGACGGCAAAAAACTCTTGGGCGCGGTGCTGGTGGGTGATGCCGAGGACTTTGGCAACCTGTTGCAAATTATGCTCAACGATATGACCTTGCCGGAGCATCCCGATGCGCTGATTCTACCTAATCGCGACGGCAGTGCCACTGCGCTGTTCGGACCGGACGCACTGCCCGAAACGGCGCAGTTGTGCTCCTGTTACGCGGTATCCAAGGGGGACGTGATTCAGGCGGTGGAAGCGGGCTGTCAGACGCTGGCGGAGATCAAATCGTCCACCCAGGCCTGTACCGGATGCGGCGGCTGTACCCAGTTGGTGACTAGTGTGCTCAACAGCGAGCTGACCAAGCGCGGTGTGGAGGTGAATACCGATATCTGCGAGCACTTTGCCTATACCCGTCAGGAGCTGTATCACCTCTGTCAGGTCGAGGAGATTCACACCTTCGATGCGCTTCTGAACAAGCATGGAAAGGGGCACGGCTGCGCCGTCTGCAAGCAGGCCGCCGGCAGCATTTTCGCTTCGTTATGGAACAGTTTTGCGTTGGAAAGCGACAAGATTCCGCTACAGGACACCAACGACAACTATTTGGGCAATATGCAGAAAGACGGCACCTATTCGGTGATTCCGCGTGTGCCGGGTGGGGAGATCACGCCGGACAAGCTGATCGTGCTGGGAGAGGTCGCCAAAAAATACAAACTCTATACCAAAATCAACGGCGGGCAGCGCATAGTATTGTTCGGCGCGCAGATGAACGATCTGCCTGACATCTGGGAGGCTTTGATCAAGGCCGGATTTGAATCGGGGCAGGCTTACGCCAAGGCGTTGCGAACCGTCAAATCGTGCGTCGGTTCGACCTGGTGCCGTTATGGGGTGGACGATTCCGTGACCATGGCGATTGAGATGGAAAACCGTTACAAAGGTTTGCGTTCGCCGCACAAGATCAAAATGGGGGTGTCGGGCTGTACGCGTGAATGCGCCGAGGCACAGGCCAAGGATATCGGGGTGATTGCCACCGAGAACGGCTGGAACCTGTATGTGTGCGGTAACGGCGGCATGAAGCCGCGCCATGCCGATCTGTTTGCCACTGATCTGACCAAGGAGCAGGTGTTCCAGTATGTTGACCGTTTGTTGATGTTCTACATCAAAACCGCCGACAGACTGCAGCGCACCGCCACCTGGATGGACAATCTGGAAGGCGGATTGGATTATCTGCGTCAGGTGGTGATTGAGGATTCGTTGGGGCTGGGTGCATCGTTGGAAGCGCAGATGGCTCAAATCAGAGAGACCTATCAGTGCGACTGGCAGCGTGCCATTGAATCCGACGAATACCGCAAGCGTTTCCGTTCTTTCGTCAATAGCGAACAGAAAGCGGAACAGTTGTTTGTATTGGAACGCGGGCAGATTCGCCCGGCAAACGAAGCGGATAAACTGGCCGGCATTGCGGTACAGGTTAAGGAAATCGCCTAAAGATAGCCTAATGCGCTACCCGGCCTGTTGAATTTTTTCAGGCTTTTTGAAAGTCAACAGGCCGGGTTTAGGAATGTACACGGGATAGGATGGAAAACATGAGCGAATTTGTAGATGTATGCAGTGTGACAGATCTGGTGAGGGATGCCGGTGTGGCGGCTTTGGTCAATGGACGCCAGGTGGCGCTGTTTTGGATCGGCGGACAGATTTATGCGGTCGACAATTATGATCCGCTGGGTCAGGCGAATGTGATGTCGCGAGGGATGACGGGAGACAGACAGGGTGAGCTGACGGTCGCATCGCCGTTACATAAAGAGCATTACAGTCTT
>JACXUQ010000010.1 GCA_014763835.1 Thiotrichales bacterium | reverse complement strand
CACCATTCGTCCATTTTATCCAGATCTTCCTGCGCCGTTTGAATCGCAATCACCGGCCCTTCTGCCAACACATTCAATTCGCTGTCCGTCACCACCGTGGCGATTTCGATAATACGGTGCTCTTTCGGTTCCAAGCCCGTCATTTCGAGGTCAATCCAAATTAAATTCTTATCCGACTTCATAAAACCTTCTTTTCTTACAAACTGTTTCACTTACAATAGGCGCTATCTTAACCGAAAAGATTCCTTTAAACGTAGCTTAAAAAATCAAGAAAAACGCATGAATTGGATTACCCAACTGTTTCTGACCGCCCTGATTCTGAACCTGCTGATTGAAGTCTGGTTAAACATCAAAAATCAGTTCCACATTGGCCTGCACCGCAATCAAGTACCGCCAGAGTTCAGCGAAGTCGTCACCTTAGAAGCTCATCAGAAAGCCGCCGATTATAGCCGCGCCAAACTGCAACTGGGGCGTCTCGGCCTGTTCTATGATGCGGCCATTCTGGCCTTTATGACGTTGGGCGGCGGCTTTCAGGAAATCCACAGCCTATGGCAACAAACCCAGATTGAACCCATCTGGCGTGACGTCGCTTTTCTGCTTTCCACCCTGTGGTTTTTGTCGGTGCTGCATTTGCCTTTCAGTGTCATGAGCACCTTTAAAATTGAGGCGGAATTCGGTTTCAACCGCACCACTGTCGGCAAATTCGTGAGTGACCTCTTCAAACAATGGGCTTTGATGCTGGCATTGGGATTACCGCTGATCTGGGCGACTGTGTGGATTATGAACGCCTATTTTGAACAGGCCTGGTGGCTTTACACCTGGCTGGTGTGGATGGCGTTTCAACTGCTAATTATGTGGGCCTACCCACAATGGATTGCGCCAATCTTCAATAAATTCACACCGCTCGAAGATGAAGCGATGAAGACGCGCATTCAGAACCTGTTGGCGCGTACCGGTTTTGAATCCAACGGCATTTATGTGATGGACGGCTCTTCGCGCTCCGGTCACGGCAACGCCTACTTTACCGGGTTTGGCAAAAACAAGCGCATCGTCTTCTTCGATACCCTGTTGGAAAAACTCACGCCGGAGGAGGTTGAAGCGGTACTGGCCCACGAACTCGGCCATTTCAAACACGGCCATATCAAACAGCGCCTGATTGAAAGCACCGCTTTGAGCCTTGTCGGCCTGGCACTGCTGGGCTGGCTGGCGCAGCAGCCGCAATTTTACAGCGGCTTAGGCATGAGTACACAATCCCCTGCCGTGGCGCTGCTGCTGTTTATGACCGCCGTGCCGGTGATGTTCTTTTTCCTTGGACCCATTATGGCGATTAAAAGCCGCAAACATGAATTCGAGGCGGATGCGTTTGCTGCCGAGCAGGTCGGTGCGCAGCATCTGGTGTCGGCACTGCTCAAAATGTACCGCGATAACGCCAGTACACTGACCCCCGATCCAAGCTACTCGGCTTATCACGACAGCCATCCGCCGGCGAAAATCCGCATTGACCATCTCAATGCCTTGCCGATGAACACACAAGACATTTCTTTGGAGGTAAAACACGATGACAACCGCTAACCCACTCGTCAAAGAACTCGCGACCCAACACTGCGAATCGATTGCCAAAGGCAGCAAACCGCTGATTATTCCGGCGATTGAAAGCAACCTGAGCCAGCTTGAAGGCTGGGAAGCGCCTCTGAACTATGCGGAAATCAACAAGACGTTTAGCTTCAAGAACTACCATCAGACTGTGGCGTTTGTGAATGCGGTGACCTGGTTGGCGCATCGCGAAGACCACCACCCGCAGATCTGTTTTGGCTACAACCAGTGCAAAATCACCCTGACCACCCACAATGCAGGCGGCCTGACCCATAACGATATGATTATGGCAGCCAAAATCAACGCCCTGCTGGAAGACTGACAAGCTTTTTATGAGCAAGCGCAAACTCACCACCCAGCAAAAGCGACGCGTCAGCGACAAACGCCAGAAAAACAGTTTTGAACAGGCCGCCTCTTCGGAAGGCGGTCAAAGCCTGCTCGGCCCGGAACAACCCGGCCTGGTCATTACCAGCTTCGGCAAGCGCGTGCTGGTGGAAGGAGAGGATGGTCAAACCTACAACTGTGCCATCCGCCAGCATCTAGGCAAGCTGGTGGCGGGCGATAACGTCATCTGGCAAACCGATGTCGAACCGCAAAGCGGCGTGGTGATCAGCGTTCTGCCGCGCTCGCACGAACTCAGCAGGCCGGGTTTCCGCGGCCAGACGCGCATGGTGGCGGCCAATATCGACTTTATCGGCATCGTCATGCCGGTCGTGCCCGGCATCCATCCCGACATGATCGACCGCTATCTGGTGGCGGCCAAACAGCTCGATATTCCCACCATCATCATTATCAACAAAGTGGACCTGCTGGGAACCGATGAGGACTGGGAAGCAGTGGCCGATCTGCTCCTGCCGTATGATGAAATGGGCATTGAAATCGTGCCCGCTTCAACCGTTTCGCAGGAAGGGCTGAAAGAGCTTCGCGCCATTATGGCCCATAAAAACTCGGTGTTTGTCGGCCCGTCCGGCGCCGGTAAATCGTCTTTGATTAATGCCTTGATTCCCGACCTGCAAATTCGCGTCGGCGCCCTCTCCGACGCTTCTGGCCTGGGAAAACACACCACCACCAACAGCATTCTCTATCATTTGCCGGAATCAGCCCCCGGACTGCACGACGGCGGCAATCTGATCGATTCCCCCGGCGTGCGTCAATTCACTCCTGCGCCCTGCAGCCTGAGTGAACTGGAAGCCATGTACCCCGATTTTGCGCCTTTTTTAGGGCAATGCAAATTCAATAACTGCACCCACACGATTGAACCCAAGTGCGCCATCAAGCAAGCAGTTGAAGACGGCGACATCGCCTATTCACGCTACCAGAGTTTCCAGCGTCTGCGCGAAGAGTTCAAAAACGCCGAATCGGAAAACAGCCATTAAAGGTTTAGGCTTGGCTGGTAAACCACACCGACAAGCCATAAAACAATAAAGTCGTTCCCATAATCACCGCAATCCAGAACAATAAAACCAAGCCTATCGGCTTGGGGCGATTAATCAATTTCAGCACCAGCCAACTCAGGCCGGTCATCACCAATACCACAATCCACAATCTGAACAAACCCTTCTCCCTTGCGCTTAAAACCTACAGGATACGCACTTTCAATCAATCCATTTTAGACCTGTAAAAAGGCCTCATCCAAGATTTGCAAAACATTGCGCGTCACTTTATCAAAAGTTACTTTAAAACCTTATGGTTTTGTTCATTATTTGACTGTTTTTTCAGGGTTACTCAAGGTTTCAACCTTGACTAAGATAGGGAATTCGTTTGTAATTGCATCCAGGGAAAAACCCGAATTTTTTATCACGTGCTTTTAGGAGAGTACATTATGAAAAAACTAACGATTGCTCTAGCAACTGCTGGTGTTCTATCTTTCGGTGCAGCTGCTCAAGCTGGTGATGTTGCTGCTGGTCAAGCTGCTTACGCTACTTGCGCAGGCTGCCACGGTGGTGCTGGTGAAGGCGGAGTAGGTCCAAAACTAGCTGGTCAGCCAGCTGCGGACATTGTTGCAAAACTTCACAAGTACAAAGCTGGTGAGCAAATGGGTCCTATGACTTCTATGATGGCTCCAATGGCTGCTGGTCTTTCTGACGCAGACATCGAAAACATCGCTGCTTACACTGCTTCTCTGTAATTCAGAGTTAGCTATTAAGCGAAAAGCCGCTGATTTTTTCAGCGGTTTTTTTTTGCCCGCGTTTTACTAAGGAACCTCTGATTAAATCAGAGGTTCCCTAAGCCTAATTACCTAAAATCCAAACATTCCAGCGGTTCAATGCGCTGCGCGACTTGACCCCAACGCTATCTTGGATTTTAATGGTGGGCGATTCAGTTAATTTATGAACGGGAACAGAATAATGAAAAAATTACTGCTTGTTACTTTGACCGCCGGACTACTGGTAAGCGCTTCTGCTCAAGCGTCAGAAATGCCAGCTAAAGCCAATACCTGCGTAGGCTGCCATGGTACCGATGGAAATAGCGTTGTACCCAACTTTCCAAAATTGGCGGGGCAACATGCCGCCTATCTGGAAAAACAATTGAAGGACTTCCGCGACGGTTTCCGCAAAGACGCCACCATGGCGCCTTTCGCCAAAGGCTTGACTGACGAAGAAATCAAAGCCTTGGCGGGTTATTACGCTGCGCAAGCCGCTAAGTAATTCAAGGCCAAAACACTATACCCGGCCTGTTGAGTTTTTCAGGCCACAAAAAAAGCGCTCGTTTGAGCGCTTTTTTATTGGGTTTAACCGACCAACTTGCCTTTTAAAGCAAGACTTTTTCGATACCACCGGCTTGCAGCTTGTTGAGGAATTCCTCGTTCCAGTGGTCGCCGTAACGGTTTTTCATCAGTTCGACAACAATATAATCGGTATCCAAACCGGTACTGTCACTGTAGCGATTCAAACCTTGCTGACAGGCCGGGCATGAGGTTAGCAATTTGACACTGCCGTCCTTAACCTTGTCATTACCGGTCAGGTCGATCAAGCCTTTTTTCAATTCCGCCTCTTTTCTGAAGCGCAGCTGGTTGGCGATGTCCGGACGCGCCGTCGCCAAAGTACCGGCTTCACTGCAGCAACGGTCACTGAACTTCACCTCGGCTTTCAACAAGTCCTTGGCAACGGTCGTGCCGTCCATCTGCTTCATCGGATCGTGGCAAGGCGCATGATACAGGTATTTCTTGCCGCTGGCCTGCTCCAAGCCCATCCCCTTCTCGGTCAGGAACTCGTGGATATCCATCAAGCGACAACCCGGGAAAATGCGCTGGAACTCATACTGCGTCAGCTGATCGTAGCAGGTACCGCAGGAAACGATCACCGTCTTGATATCCATGTAGTTCAAGGTATTGGCAACACGGTGGAACAACGCGCGGTTTTCGGTGGTGATCTGCGAACTCTTGTCTGCCAGACCGGCCGCAGCCTGCGGATAACCGCAACACAGATAGCCCGGAGGCAATACCGTCTGCACGCCCGCATCGTACAGCGATGAAATCGTCGCCAAACCGATATCGCTGAACAGTCGTTCCGAACCACAGCCCGGAAAGTAGAAGACCGCTTCCGAATCCTCGGTTGTTCGCGTCGGATCACGCACAATCGGCACCTGCGTTGCATCTTCCAAACCGAGTACGTTGCGGTAGCTGGATTTATTAGGGCCGGTATTCAGCGGTCTGCGCACAAAATTGACGACCTGCTGTTGAATCGGCGCCGGTTGACTGGTGCTGGAAGGCAATGCCTTTCTGCTGCCGAGCAAACCACTCCACTTGGCCAGCTTATGCCCAAGCGTCATCGCTTTTGAGCCCCAGCCGATCATGGTCTTGCGCAGCACCTTAATCGTCAGCGGATTGGTCGTATTGAGGAAGATCAACGCCGCTTTAACCATCAGACTGGTACGCTTCTGCCCCATATTCGTCAAAATGGTACGCATGCGGATGGAGACATCGCCGAAGTCGATATTCACCGGGCACGGCGTGGCGCACTTATGACAGGTCGTACAGTGGTCGGCCACATCGTTCATCGCATCAAAATGATGTAACGAAATTCCGCGACGCGTCTGCTCTTCATAGAGGAACGCTTCAATGACCTGACCGGTCGCCAGAATCTTGTTACGCGGCGAATAAAGCAGGTTAGCACGCGGAATATGCGTCTGACAGACAGGTTTGCATTTACCGCAGCGCAAACAGTCCTTGATGTCGTTGTTCAGCGCATCCAACTCGCTCGCTTCGAGAATCAAAGCTTCCTGCTGCACCAGACTCAACGACGGCGTATAGGCGCGTTGCAAACCGGAACCCGGCATCAATTTGCCTTTGTTGAAATACCCCTGCGGATCCACCTTGTTCTTGTAGTGTACAAACGCTTCGATCTTCTCTTCTTCGAGATACTGGAACTTGGTAATGCCGATACCGTGCTCGCCGGAAATAACACCGCCAAGCTTATGCGCCACTTCCATAATGCGGTCAACCACCTTGTCGGCGAGATGGATCATCTCGTAGTTGTTGGAGTGGACCGGAATATTGGTGTGGATATTGCCGTCGCCGGCATGCATATGCAGTGCCACAAACAGGCGCGCATTGCGCAGTTCGGCGTGAATTTCATCCAGCTTTTTGCGCAAGGCTTCAAAATCGTTGCCGATAAAGGTCTGTCTGAGGAAATCCATGACCTCTTTGCGGTAGGAGATGCGCAATTCGCGACGCAACAGCAGATTGACCACCTTATCCTCAGGGCGAATTTTCGCCGCGACGCCTTCATGGTAAAGATTAAGGTGTTCAGCCGCCGGCGCATCCAGGTGCGCCAAAATCGATGTCCAACGCTGACGCACCTGATTGAGATGCGCTTTGGTCGACTCGACCTTGCCTTTGAAATAGCTGGCAGGCCCTTTACTGTCTTCAAAATCATCCGCCTGGCTGAACTCGTTGATCGGCTCTGAGAAGTAACCATTTACGGCTTCAATGATATCGAGCTTGTTCTTGATCGACATTTCGATATTGATACGTTCAATCTCGATGTTGTAATCGTTGAGGCGCTCCAGCGGAATGACCACGTCTTCGTTGATTTTGAAGGCGTTGGTATGCGCCGAAATCGCCGCTGTACGCGAACGGTCCGACCAGAAGCGTTTGCGCGCCTCTTCGCTGACTGCAATAAAGCCTTCGGCATCTCGCTTGTTCGCCAGCTCAACAATCTCCGAACAGGTCTTGGCCACTTCGAAGCCGTTATCGCCGCAGATATCGGCCAACAGAATCATCTTCGGTAACTCTTTGCGATCGGCCTTGGTATTGTATTTGACCGCCTTGATATAACGCTCGTCCAAGTGCTCCAAACCAGCCAGCAGAATACCCTGCTGCTTCTTGCCTTTGATGTATTCGGTAATCTCGACAATCGCCGGTACCGCCAGACTCAAATCGGTTCCGAAGAACTCCAGGCAGACGGTACGCGTATGGCTCGGCATGCGATGCACCACAAAGCGCGCCGAGGTGATAATCCCGTCACAACCCTCTTTCTGCACACCCGGCAGGCCGCTCAAAAACTTGTCGGTAACATCCTTGCCCAACCCGGCCTTACGGAAGGCGGAACCGGGCATCTCCAGACGCTCCGGCGCACCGATTTCGGTTTTGCCGTTGGTTTCATAACGCTGCATCTCGAAAACGACGGTTTTCTGATCCTGTAGCTTGCCGAGGTTATGATTGATACGGCGGATTTCCAACCAGGTGGCATCCGGCATGACCATTTTCCAGGAGGCCAGGTTATCGAGCGTGGTTCCCCACAATACCGCTTTTTTACCACCGGCATTCATGGCGATGTTACCGCCGATACACGAAGCATCTTGCGACGTCGGATCAACCGCAAATACGTAACCGAAACGTTCCGCTTGCTCGGAAACACGACGCGTCACCACACCGGCACCAGTCTGAATCGTAGGCACCTTGCCGATTCCCGGCAACTCAACCTGCTCGACCAGACTCATATACTCGAGTTTTTCGGTATTGATCACGACCGAATCCGGATGCAGCGGAATGGCACCGCCGGTATAACCGGTTCCGCCACCGCGCGGAATCATTGTCAAGCCCAATTCAATACAGGCTTTAACGATATAGGCAACCTCTTCTTCGGTATCGGGAGAGACCACCACCAGCGGCAGCTCTACACGCCAGTCGGTCGCGTCCGTGGCATGCGACACACGCGCCAAGCCGCCAAAATCGAGATTGTCGTTACGGGTAAATTTAGACAGTTTTTTGCGCACCGCATTACGCAGCGTAATCTGGCGCGGGAACCACTCTTTGAATTCAATCACCGCTTTATTGACTGACGCCAACAATTCCGCCGCCAAAGCATTACCGTTCAAACGTTTTTCCACCTGATTCAGGCGGTGGTTCAAGGCATCAATCAACGCATCGCGGCGTTTCGGGTTTTCAATCAAATCATCCTGAATATAAGGGTTACGCGTCACCACCCAGATATCTCCCAACACCTCAAACAGCATACGCGCCGAACGGCCGGTATTGCGAGAATCGCGCAAAGACTCGATTGTCTTCCAGCCCGACTCCCCTAAAAAGCGCGCTACAATCTCTTTATCGGAGAACGAGGTATAGTTGTATGGGATCTCACGGATGCGTTTAGCCGGATTTGGACTCATGCTATATGAACTCTTAACAGTGATGCTTTAAAAAACGAAACCGTTTTGCAACGGTTTAACTTATTACTCTTACCTTGCACGTCAACGCACAACGTTATTGACTCTTACGCCGCGGCAAGGTTTTCTTTTTCTTCTTTTTCATGGCAACCGGTCCGTCGTCTTTCTGGCGGTTGCGTTCTGCCAATTTGTTTTTGCGCCCTTCAAACGGGTTCTCGGTCACTTTGTATTCCACCGACACCGGCGTACCAATCCATTTGAAAGCCTTGCGAAAGACATTGATCAAATAACGCGTATAGGCCTGCGGTAATTTATCGACCTGCGTGCCGTGGATAATGACGCGCGGCGGATTCAAGCCACCGAGGTGGGCATAACGCAATTTGACGCGTCGCCCGCCGATCAACGGCGGTTGATGCTCCAACACCGCCTGCTCCAACACACGGTTTAAATCAGACGTCGATACACGCTTCATGGCTGCCTGGTACACCGCATTGACCGTCTTGAACAGGTCGCCGACACCGCTGCCGTGCAAAGCGGAAATCATGTGCGGTTTGGCATAGTCGATGAATTGCAGGCGGAAATCCAGATCGTGATTCACTTTCTGACGTTGCTCAGGCGTGAGGTTATCCCACTTATTGACTGCGAGCACCAAACCTCTGCCCGAATCAATCGCCAGACCGAGCAACGTCAAGTCCTGATCGGTCAAACCTTCAGTACCGTCAATCACCAGAATGACCACATGCGAGTCTTCCATCGCTTCAATCGCTTTGACAATACTGAACTTCTCGATCTTTTCGGAGATGTTCTTGCGACGACGCACCCCGGCAGTGTCAATCAACGTATAGGCCTGATCATTACGCTCAAACGGCACGTAAATACTGTCACGCGTTGTCCCTGGCATATCGAATGCCACTACACGCTGTTCACCGATCATACGATTGATAAGTGTCGATTTACCCACATTCGGACGACCGATAATGGCCACTCGGATACCCGGGGTATCGTCCAACGCCATCTCACTTTCGGCCGTTTCCTTTTCAGGCACTCTCGACAAGACATCATTGATGACTTGGGTGACATTATCGCCGTGTGCCGACGAGATCGGTTGTGGACTGCCCAGCCCTAATCCGAAGAAGTCGGCTTTAACCAACTCGTAATTGCAGCCTTCGGCTTTGTTGACGACGACCTGCACGATCTTATCGAACTGGCGTACATACTGGGCAATCACTTCATCTCCATGGGTCAGACCTTGACGGCCGTCTACCAAAAACAGGACGGCATCCGCCTCTTCCAGTGCAGCCTGAACCTGCGATGCCATTAAAGGGTCAACGCCTTCACTCTCGCCACTCAAGCCGCCGGTATCCACCACAATATAAGGTTTCTCGCCAACACGTCCGGTACCGTACTGACGATCGCGCGTCAGCCCCGGATAATCGGCCACAATCGCATCGCGCGAACGTGTCAAACGGTTAAACAACGTGGATTTGCCCACATTCGGGCGCCCCACTAACGCAATGACCGGTTTATTACTCATTGCTTCTCAGGCTCCTGTTTGGCAGTCTGAATTTCTGCCTGTTTAAAAAGCGCTAAATCGGAAGGTTTGATTTCATAACGGTTGATACTGCCACCGCTGTCTAGCATATAAAGCACATCGCCTTCGACGACTGCACGAACCACTCGGTTCTGATCACCGTAGTCGTTGCTGTGCTTCACTCGCGCTACAATCGTACCGTGGGTCTTATCCAGCCAATGCACGTAACCATAGCCGTCAATCGCCATAATTTTGTCCTGATACTCGACCAGATCCGCCAGATTTCGGTACTTCAGCCCTACCTGACTCCACAATTTTGTCCCGTTTGAAAGGTCATAAGCCTGGACGATATCATCTTCATCGACAACATAAATGGCGTTGTCATCCACCACAAAATCGCGGAAGCCGGATACATCCTGAGCAAAATACAGATTGCCATTATCAAGGTTAATGGATGCCAGCTTGCCATGGAAAGCCAATGCAACCAATCGGTCATGCTTCAACACTAATGCCGACTGCACATCGACCATACGCTCCAAATCGGTACGTCCCCGCGGAATGGCAATGCGGGTCTCCCACAAACTTTTACCCGATTCGGCAGATACCGCTTCAACTTTGCCAGTTTCCCAACCGATATAAAGCACCCCTTGCTGATATAGAACCGGCGAAGTGCCACGCAGCGAGAGGTTGGGAACCTGGTGTTCCGTGACCCAGATTTGCGCGCCGTCAGTCAGCTGCAATGCATACAGATTGCCATCCACGGTCCGCGTGAAAATTCTGCCGTCAGCCACCACCGGGCGGCTCAAAACCTCACTTGAGAGCTGCACCTGCCAGAGCGCCTCACCGGTTTGTTCAGCCAATGCAATCAGCCTGCCTTTGGTGGTGCCAACGAGCACAACCTTGTCGGCATAAGTCGGACCGGAAGCGATTTTTTCAGCAATTTGCGTCTGCCAGACTACCTGATCCGTCCAGCGTGACTGGTTGGCTTTTTTAAACGCCGATACCAGGCCTGTTGAGTCCGCGCTGAAAACCATTGTCTGGTTATGTGCGATATTCAACCCGCCTTCGTCACCGCTTTGCATCGCATGCAAAGTGACTTGCCAGTTATGTGTCAGCTGTAACGGCGAATCAATTGAGACCAACTCCGCCGGCGTTCTAACCACCTTACTTGAAGAACAGGCTGCCAATTCAACCGCTAACACCAACCACGTTGCATTACGTAACCACTTCACTTATTTTTTATCCCAACTTATGGTTTTTTCTTATGGATTAACAGAAACAATCCGACCCACTATGGTCAAACCGCCTCAGATAAACCTACTGTGCCAAATCGTCCAACTGCACCTGAGCAATCCCTTTCAGACTCTTGGAAGCGCCGGCATTGCTCAACACTTTGGCAAACGCTTCACGAGCGGCCGTCAGATCGTTTTCGCCCAACGCAATCAACGCCTGAACATAATCGAAGTTGGCCTGTTCCACTGCCATTGCGGCATCGAGCTTGACCGCCTGCAATGCCTTTTTGGCTTCGGCAAACGCCTTCTGGTCCGCCAGAATGCGCGCTAAACGCAGGCTAGCCGTCTGTTTCAACGCTTCGTCCTCTGCATTGGAAATCACCCACTGCAACTGCTGCTTCGCTTCATCCACTTCGCCTTTTTCGAGATGGTATTTGGCCACCAGCAAAGCGGCACCCGCCGCGTATGGAGTTTTCGGCTGCTCCTGGATCAGCTTCAACCCCTCACGTGAAACCTCACCAAAAGTGCCTTGCTGCATATTCGCCTGCAGAATTTCATAAATGGCGGAGGCGTTAGCCGATTGCGCCTGAGTATAACTTGTCCAATAACGCCAACCGGAAAATGCCACTGCGACGACCAAGACACCCGTCAGCAACTGGGTACCGTTTTTCTTCCACCAAGCCTTGATGGCTTCAACCTGTTCTTCTTCCGTTTCGTAACGATTCATCACGCTTCCTTAAAATGAGTCATGGTCTTTAATGTTAATCTCGAAATCATGCAAACAAGGGCTTTAGGTAAGCCGATAATTCATCCCAGCGCAGGGTGGCCTGTTCAGTTCCATCGCGCAGCGGTTTGACCGCAACGGTTTGATCCTGTACTTCCTGCTCTCCCAGAATAATCGCATAACGCGCGCCGGACTTGTCCGCTTTTTTGAACTGGCTCTTAAAACTGCCGCCACCGCAATTCATCTGTACATTCAAATGCGGGAAGTCATCGCGCAGCTTTTCGGCAATCACAATCCCCGGACGGTTAACCTGCTCGCCCACCAACACCAAATAGAGATCGGCGTCCGTGTGCGCAGGAACCAACTGTTTATCCATCAACAGCGCCGTCAAGCGCTCCAACCCCATGGCAAAGCCGACCGCCGGGGTGGCCTTGCCTCCGATTTGCTCAACCAAGCCGTCATAACGACCGCCGGCACAAACCGTACCCTGTGCGCCTAATTCAGTCGTGACCCACTCAAAAACGGTGCGGTTATAGTAGTCCAGACCACGCACCAGATTCGGGTTAACGACATATTCAACCCCCAGGTCGTCCAGGTAGGTTTTCAGGGCTTCAAAATGCGCTTTGGACTCTTCATCCAAATGCTCAAGCAGCTTCGGCGCGCCTTCAATCAGTGACTTCATCTCTGGATTTTTGCTATCCAGGATGCGCAACGGATTGGTCTGCAAACGGCGTAGACTATCTTCGTCCAAATGCGCTTCATGATCGAGTAAATAGGCCACCAACTGGTCACGATAGGCCTGGCGCGCTGCCTGACTGCCTAATGAGTTGATTTGCAACTCGAGGTTTTCCAGACCCAGCTTTTCCCATAAACGCGCCGTCATGGCAATCAGTTCGGCATCAATGTCCGCCTCACTCAACCCGAATACCTCCACCCCTAACTGGTGGAATTGACGGTAGCGGCCTTTCTGCGGACGCTCGTAACGGAACATCGGGCCACTGTAATAGAGTTTCTGTACCTGATTGTGCGTCAGACCGTTTTCGATCACAGCACGCACGCAGCCTGCCGTTCCCTCCGGCCGTAATGTCAGGCTGTCACCGTTGCGGTCGGCAAAGGTGTACATCTCTTTTTCGACGATATCAGTCACTTCACCGATAGAGCGGGCGAACAGTTCGGTTTTTTCAACAATCGGCAAACGGATCGATTGATAGCCGTATTGATGCAAAGTCTGCTGCGCCTGAGCCAACAAGTAATCAAACGCTTCAACCTCAGAACCATAAAGGTCATTCATCCCACGAATGCCCGTAATCTGTTTTCCCATAAAACTCTCTAAACTTTTAACTTAAATTTTATTGTTATAACCATTACAGCTTTGGCAACAGTGTCCATAGCAAGAACACTGTAATCAGCAGAAGGACCAGCCACATGATAAAACGCAAAAAACCACTTTTAATCAGCGGCTTTGGCGCGTCATACTGAAAGCGGCGCATGGATTTAAGCTCACTTCCCACCTCTTCCGGTTTGGGAAAATACGGTTCGTAAAGCGCGCTCTCCAACTCCAGTAAATTAGCATAGTTGCGTAAATAACCGCGTTCAAACGGCGACATCGCAAAGACATCCAAATCCTGCTCCTCAAAGGCAAGAAGCTGGGACTGTGTCAGATTCAATTTCTGAGCCGCCTCCTCCAGCGTCATCCCCTTGCGCTCACGAGCCTGAGCCAACAGTTCATTCAACGGGGTTTGGAGGTTATCTTGCTGCTCAGCCATCTGTTTTCCTTTTATTGCAAGCCCTTAGGCTTGGCTATCGAAATGCACCCTATGCAAGGTTCTCTTGGTACGATCCTTCACCTTTCCGGCCAACTGTCCGCACGCAGCATCAATATCGTCGCCGCGAGTTTTACGCACCGTACAATTCAATCCGGCATCCATCAACTTCTGCTGAAAACGGTGGATGGCATTATTGGACGAACGTTTGTATTCGGCATTCGGAAAAGGGTTGAACGGAATCAGATTGATCTTGCACGGTAAACCGGCCAGCAGTGCAATCAACTGATCGGCATGTTCCGGCAGATCATTGACTTTATCCAACATCACATACTCAACCGTGACATGCTTTTTGCTGTGGCCACCTTCAACAAAACGATGCAAGGCGGGCATCAGCTCTTCCAACGGGTATTTTTGATTGATGGGAACCAAAATATCACGAAGCGGATTGTTCGGCGCATGCAAAGAAATGGCCAAGCTAACATCTACCTCTTCTTTAATCTTATCAATGGCCGGCACCACTCCCGCCGTGCTGATGGTCACGCGGCGCTTGGATAAGCCATAGGCGTAATCATCCATCAGAATACGCGCGGCAGGAAACACATGGGTCACATTCAAGAGTGGCTCGCCCATTCCCATGAACACCACATTACTGATGCGACGCTCTTCCTTGGGTTTGCACCCCAAGGCCTTATTCGCCACCCACATCTGAGCGATAATTTCCCAGTTTTCGAGATTGCGGTTAAAGCCCTGCTGACCGGTTGAACAGAAACGACACTCCAGAGCGCACCCCACCTGCGAGGAGATACACAGCGTTCCGCGCGATTTTTCGGGAATAAACACCGTCTCGATGCAGTTGTGGTGATCCACTTCCAGCAACCACTTGATCGTACCGTCATCCGAGTGTTGTTCCGCCACAATCTTCGGCGTACGCACCTGGGCGATACGTTTGAGTTTCTCACGTAACGCCTTGCTCAAATCAGTCATCTCGTCAAAATCACTGACACCGTGCTGATGAATCCATTTCATGACCTGGGCAGCACGGAAAGGCTTTTCACCGATCTCGGTAAAATAGGCCTGCATGGTTTCGCGATCCATGCCAAGGAGATCAACCTTTTCGACGACGGCTTCTTGTTGACTGGTAATATCTACTGTCACAGTGAATTCTCTTATTTATCGTCTCTGGCACAGAGTTCGGTCTGACTGAAAAAGTAGCCAATTTCGCGCGCCGCACTCTCGGGCGAATCGGAACCATGCACGGAATTTTCTCTGACAGATAGCGCAAAATCTGCGCGAATTGTTCCAGCGGCTGCCTTTTGCGGATCGGTCACACCCATAATCTGGCGATTTTTCTGCACGGCATTCTCGCCTTCCAAGACTTGAACAACCACGGGGGCCGAGGTCATATAAGCAATCAGAGGCTCATAGAAATCACGCCCTTTATGCTCGGCATAAAACCCTTCGGCCTGTTCTCTGGTTAAACGCAACATCTTCGCCGCCACCACGCGCAACCCGTTGTTTTCCAGGCGTTGCAGAATCGCGCCAATTAAATTTCGACTGACCGCGTCCGGTTTAATGATCGAAAAAGTACGTTCCATCGAATTTCCCTTA
>JACXUQ010000166.1 GCA_014763835.1 Thiotrichales bacterium | reverse complement strand
GTGGTTAACCGCAGTACCAGTCACGATGATGAAATGCTGGATGAGGTCATTGATGCGTTTAAGGTCGATACCGTAGCGCGCGTTGCCAATGACTATTTAGGTTTTAACAACTCTCTGAAAGAGGGGTTGTTGCTCAAGCAGTTCAAGCCGCAGTCGGTGGTCAATCAGCAGCTTAACAATATCGCTAATATGTTGCATAACGGCAGTTTGCGTTTGGATGTGGTCGATGCCGAAGTCTCAAAACCGCGTGGGCAAAATCTGTTGAAAAGTTGGTTTAAAAAACTCAACAGGCCGGGTCGTGCATCCACAGAGCGTTCCGTCAAATCGAATGATCTAAAAACGGCTGAGGCGGTTTCCTGATGAGTATTCGCGATCGTTTGCGTCAAGTCGAGCAGCAGCGTCAAATGCTAAACGAGGTGGAGAAGGGCAAGGCCGCCGCCACTAAATCCAATGTCGTCAGTGCCAGGGAAGCGGCGCTGAACGACAGCGTTAAGTTCCAGAATTCGAGTTTTTTGGAAATCAAAAGCCGTTGTCAGAAAAAAGCGGCCGAAGATGAGGCGTTTTACCGTGCCGACAGTAAGGAAACGCGACAGGAGTTGCGCCCGCGACTGGAGCAGCTGGTGCGCGAAACCGCGGCGGATATGGGGTATCCATTGTCGGATATCGAAGTGCGTCAACTCGGCCTGGAGTTGTTGGATGAAATCTATGGTCTGGGCCCAATCGAACCTCTGCTGGCCGATCCGACCATTTCCGATATTCTGATTAACGGCTATGACCAGATTTATGTCGAGCGCCGCGGCCAGCTGGAGCTGACCGATGTCTCTTTTATCAGTGAAGAGCATCTGCGCAATAAAGTCGATCGCATGCTCTACCACACCGGTCGCCGTGTGGACGAATCCTCGCCGTTGGTGGATGCGCGTCTGCCGGACGGTTCGCGTATCAACATCATCATCCCGCCCTTGGCGGTGGATGGCATCAGTGTCTCCATCCGCCGCTTTCCCGAACAGCATTTGCGCCCTAAGGATTTGATTGCGTTTGGTTCCATGACCGAACAGATGTACCAGTTTTTGGATTATGCCGTCAAAGCCGGGCTGAATATGCTGGTGTGCGGCGGAACCGGTTCGGGTAAAACCACCACCTTGAATATGTTGTCGGGTCTGATTCCTGAGAACGAACGCACCGTCACCATTGAGGACAGTGCCGAACTGCGTATGCAACAGGCGCATGTGGTGCGTTTGGAAACGCGCCCGCCCAATGCCGAAGGAGTGGGGGAAGTGACGCAGCGCGAGTTGCTCAAAAACGCCTTGCGTATGCGTCCCGACCGCATTGTCTTGGGTGAGGTGCGTGGCGGCGAGGTCTTGGACATGTTGCAGGCCATGAACACCGGGCATGACGGTTCGCTGGCGACGTTGCACGCCAACAGCCCGCGCGACTGCATTGCCCGTTTGGAGTTGATGGTGAATTTGAGCGGCGTGGATATTCCGGCTGCATCAATCCGCAAGCAGATTGCCAGTGCGTTGGATCTGATTATTTATGTAAACCGTGGCAAGGACGGCAAGCGCCGCGTCGAATCCATTACCGAAGTGGTAGGGGTGGAAGAGGACAATGTGGTGTTGCAGGAGATTTTTGTGTTTGAGCAGCGTCTGGATATGCAGAGCAATACGATGCGCAGCCGCTTCAAATCAACCGGGTTGCGTCCGGGCTGCGGCAAAAAGTGTGAATCGGTGGGTTATCACCTGCCGTCCGATCTGTTTAATTTCGTGCAGGACGTCGGTTAATGGATTTGGGTTTTTTATTGGTGGCCGTGGCCGTAATGATGCCGTTTGGCTTGCTGGTGGCGGCACGAACGCTTAAAGAAAAACGTCAGCGTCATGACGCGCTTAATGTGCTGATGAAGCGTGTGGGTATGATGCAGTCGCAGCGTGATCCGCTGGAGGACTCATTTGCCCAGCAAAGAGAAAAACCCTGGTTTATCTGGTTGAGTGCCAAATTTAAACAGGCCGGTATTCGTGAGCGCAAAGAGATTGTTCAACTGCTGGTGGTGCAAGCCATTTTGCTGTTTGTCAGCGTGTTTGTATTGGCAACGCGTTTTAATACATTGAATGAAAAGCTGGTTTTCCTGTCGATTTTATTGCCGTTGTTGCCCGCCCTGTATCTTGTCATCAAAATCCACAAACGCCAAACGCAGATGCGCAAAGAGTTTCCGGAAATGCTGGATTCGATTGTGCGCTCTTTGCATTCCGGCTACGGCATTGACGGGGCGATTGCGGCAGTCGGTGAGGATATGACGGGCTATCTGGCCGAAGAGATGCGCGAGTTGAACAAACAACTGACGCTGGGGATCAGTATGCGCGATCTGTTGCGTGAATTTCAGCGCCGGGTTGACCTGCCTGAAGCGCAGTTTTTTGTGATCACTTTGATTATCCAGCGCGAAACCGGCGGGCAGTTGTCCATGATTTTGACGGAGTTGGCTAAGTTGATGCGCCGTCGCGAGCACTTTCAGGCCAAGCTCAAAACGTTGACGGCCGAATCGCGTTTCACGGCTTGGTTTATCGGCGGTGCGCCGGTTTTGTATATCGGTTACAAGTATTTTTTTGATCAGGAATCCATGCAGTTTTTTCTGCATGATCCCACCGGTGTGAAACTGTTTGTGGTATCGCTGGCACTGATTGTGACGGGCGGCCTGATTCTGCAACGTATGCTTAAGATGAGGTTCTGAGGTGATGCAATTTTTCTGGTTGCTGCTGACGGTTGGGGCTTTGGCGTTTTTTGCCAGTTGGTTGCTATTGCAGCGGGTGGTGCGTCTGCAAGGTGTGCAGTTGCAAAAGGAGCGTTTGAAAGCGCGTGTTGGTCTGGCAAATGACTACGTGAAGCGCCAGCATCATATTTCCAGTTGCTGGTGGTGCTCGCTGGGGCGTGCATTGGGGCCGAAAAATGCCAAAGAGATCGCTACCTTGCAGAAACAGCTGGTCAGTGCCGGGTTTCGGCACGAACGCTATATCGGAGCCTATTTTTTCATCAAATATAGTGCGCTGCTGGTTGTCTTGTTAACGATGCTGGTATCGTGGAGTTGGATGGGTATGGATCCTGTGTGGATTGCGGTTGCGGGAATCGTTGCGCTGCTTGCGCCGGAACGTATTTTGATCGCTTTGGGTAAAAGACGTCTGGCGAAAATCAGTGAACATCTGCCCGATTTTCTGGATATGTGCAATATCTGCATGAATGCCGGATTAAGTTATCTGGTTGCGCTGAAACGCGTGGCGCACGAGCTCAAAGAGGTACATCCGGAAATCTGTTACGAGTTTGAGTATCTGTTGGACCAGATTCAGCTGGGGGTGCCGCGTATTGAGGCCTTGCGTCAGTTTGCAGAGCGTAATCCCACGCAGGATATTCAGACGCTGGTGCAGGTGCTGATTCAGAATGAAAAGCTCGGAAGTTCCATCAGCGAGGCAATCAGTGGGTTCACGCGGCGCATGTATCAGGGCAGAGAAGAGAAAATGGAAGAAAAGGCCGCCAAAACTTCCGCCAAAATGGCGATTGTGATTATGCCGTTTTTGATGGCGCCTTATCTGATTCTACTGTTGGGAGAAAAAATGGTCATGCTGGGGAGAGGGTTTTAATGAAACCTGGAATTTATCTGAAAACAAAGCTATTGAAAGGTCTGCTGGTATCCGGCCTGTTGATTTTGTTGAGCGCCTGTTCACAAACGCCCAACAAGCCGCAGATTGATTACAGCAAGTTTTCTCAATCGCAAACCGCGCCTTTGGCAACCGAGTTGGATGCCAAGGATGAGTACGAGTTTGCCCTGGATTTGGCACGCTTGCAGGTTGAGCGTAAGCGTTATATGGCAGCGGAAAATCTGCTGCAGAAATTACGCCGCGAGCGTCAGGATGATATTCGCTTGTATCGCATGTTGGGTCAAGTGTATGAGGCGCAAAACAAAACTGAGATGGCGCGGGTGGCTTGGCAGTCGGCGGTGAAGCAGGGCGACAAAACCATTGATGATGAAAGTGAGTTGGCGCGTCTGTATCTGATGGAAGGCAATTACCCTGCAGCGGAAGC
>JACXUQ010000165.1 GCA_014763835.1 Thiotrichales bacterium | reverse complement strand
ACAGTGTCGTATCGCCGTTAATTGCAGTAATTTTTCACCCTTGCTTATTATCTTACGCCTCTGAAATGGAGATGCATACGCGTCATTTTGCTTAATTTTGAAAGCCTTTTCGAGAGGCGGTTTGTATTTTGTATCAAAGGGTTAGCAACCGTTAGGGTGAATAACGCGTCAGTTAAGCGCCGTTTGAATGAAAAAACGCCAAAAAAGTGTTATGATGCTCCGACTTTAAATGAACCTAGTGATTCGGTAAATTTGCCTATTTATCAGCTTTCTAGCCTTGAAAGCGGGAAGAGTCGAAATTGCGAGTGTATGCCGTAGCGTACCCGTCCATCCCTAAGTTCACGTCTTGGAATACTAAGTAGCTGGAACCCTAGACGTTTAAAAATTATGTTGGCGGTACCGATATGACCTATCCGTGCTGACTTTGCTTCAGGCCCACCCAGCTCCTGAAGGACTCAACCAACCCATGAGGAAATCTTATGAGCGAACAGTTTATTGACCAGGATCCACAAGGCACTCAAGAGTGGATTGATGCGTTAGAAGCAGTCGTCGAATTTGAAGGCTCGGACAAAGCCAAACACCTAATTGCCCATTTGATCGAGAAAGCCCGTGTTCACGGCATCGACATCCCTTACGCGGCAAACACCCCTTATATCAATACCATTGCCCCTGAAAACCAGGTGAACTATCCAGGCGACCTGTTCATGGAACAGAAAATCCGTGCAGTTCTGCGTTGGAACGCCATGGCGATGGTCGTGCGTGCCAACAAAACGACCAGTGTTGGCGGGCACATCGCTTCTTACGCTTCTAGCTGTACGCTGTATGAAGTGGGTATGAACCACTTCTTTAAAGGCCCTAACCACGAACAGGGTCAGGATATGGTGTTCTTCCAAGGGCACACTGCGCCAGGTATGTACGCGCGTGCTTTCGTGGAAGGTCGCCTGACTGAAGACCAGTTGAAAAATTTCCGTCAGGAAGTTAACGGTAACGGTCTGTCTTCTTATCCTCACCCTTGGTTGATGCCTGATTTCTGGCAATTCCCGACGGTATCGATGGGCTTGGGACCATTGATGGCGATCTATCAGGCACGCTTCATGAAATATATGGAAGCGCGTGGCCTGGCCAAAACAGAAGGCCGCAAGGTATGGGCTTTCTTGGGCGACGGTGAGATGGACGAACCGGAATCACGCGGTGCGATTCAGTTGGCCAAACGTGAAAAACTGGACAACCTGATTTACGTGGTTAACTGTAACTTGCAACGTCTGGATGGCCCGGTACGCGGTAACGACAAGATCGTGCAAGAGTTGGAAGGGGTATTCCGCGGTGCCGGTTGGAACGTCATTAAGGTGCTATGGGGCTCAGGTTGGGATGCGCTGCTGGCGAAAGACACCAGCGGTAAACTGATTGAACGCATGGGCGAAGTGGTTGACGGTGAATACCAGGCCTATAAAGCCAAAAACGGCGCTTATGTACGCGAGCATTTCTTCGGTAAATATCCAGAAACCGCAGCGTTGGTTGCCGATATGACAGACGATGAAATCTTCCGTCTGACACGTGGTGGTCACTCTCCACGTAAAGTGTATAACGCTTATAAAGCAGCCACAGAGACCAAAGGTCAACCGACTGTTATCCTGGCTAAGACCGTTAAGGGTTACGGCATGGGTGAATACGGCGAGGCGGCAATGACGGCTCACCAGCAGAAGAAACTGGACATCAAAGGTCTGAAATATTTCCGCGACCGTTTCTCAATCCCGATTTCTGACGAGCAGTTGGAAAAAGAGGTTCCTTTCTACCGCCCAGAATCTGATGCCGGCATGATGGACTACATCAAAGAGAAACGTGCCGCGTTGGGTGGCGATATGCCAAGCCGTCAAGACAATGCAGAACCGTTGCCAGTGCCTGAACTGGAGGCGTTCAAAATCTTGACGGAAGGGACCGGCGACCGTGAAATGTCTACCACAATGGCATTTGTGCGTTTGCTGTCGATTCTGTTGCGCGACAAAACATTGGGACCACGCTGTGTGCCTATTATCCCTGACGAAGCGCGTACTTTCGGTATGGAAGGCCTGTTCCGTCAGGTCGGTATCTATGACCCTGCCGGCCAGCTTTACCAGCCGATGGATAGCGAACAGTTGATGTGGTACAAAGAATCGGCCAACGGTCAGGTTCTGGAAGAGGGGATCAACGAAGCCGGCGCCATGTCTTCATGGATTTCGGCGGCAACCGCTTACGCCAACTACGGCGTATCGATGATTCCGTTCTACATCTACTATTCGATGTTCGGTTTCCAACGTATCGGTGACTTGGCGTGGGCAGCGGGTGACTCGCGTGCGCGCGGCTTCCTGTTGGGCGCGACCGCTGGCCGTACTACGCTTGAAGGTGAAGGTCTGCAGCACCAGGACGGTCATAACCTGATCATGTTCGATGCCGTGCCAAACTGCTTGAGCTACGACCCGACGTTCGCCTATGAAATGGCTGTGATCATCCGTGACGGTATCAAACGTATGATGCACGACAAGGAAGATGTGTACTACTACATCACCGCCATGAACGAAAACTACAGCCATCCTGCCATGCCTGAAGGCGTGGAAGAGGGCATTATCAAAGGGATTTACCCATTCAAGAAATCCGACTCCAAAGCTAAAGCACGCGTGCAGTTGATGGGTTCAGGTACGATCTTTACCGAAGTCATCAAAGCCGCTGAGATGTTGGAAGCGGAATGGAATGTCGCTGCCGATATCTGGGCAGCGCCAAGCTTTAACCTACTAAGACGTGACGGTATCGAAGTGACGCGTTGGAACATGTTGAATCCGACCGCAACGCCAAAAGTACCTTATGTCACCCAAGTGCTTTCTCAAGTAGAAGGTCCTTTTGTTGCAGCAACTGACTATATTCGCGATTACCCTAACCGTATCCGTGAATATGTGCCTGGTGCGTTCCATGTATTGGGAACTGACGGTTTCGGCCGTTCCGATACACGTGCGCAACTGCGTAACTTCTTTGAAGTGGATAGCGTTCACATCGTGGTCGCATCGCTTAAAGCGTTGGCAGATGAAGATAAAGTTGATGTATCAGTGGTAACGGAAGCCATGAAAAAGTATGGCATTACAGGCGATCGCGCCTTCCCGTTACACGTGTAACCCCTAAAACCGCCGCGGCTCTCCCGGCGGTTTTTTATTAACGCGTTTGGCATAAAAGCCAATACTGATAAGCACATAAGTGCGTTAATTGAAGGAATTTTTACTATGGCAATCATGCAATTTCATATCCCTGATATCGGGGATTTTGATTCGGTTGATGTAATCGAAATTTTGGTAGGCGAAGGCGATACGGTTAACGTTGACGATTCCATGCTAACGTTGGAATCCGACAAGGCGACGATGGAAATTCCCGCCCCTGCAAGCGGCAAAATCGTCAAAATGGCGATTTCGGTAGGTGACAAGGTTTCTGAAGGTACCTACGTTTGTGATATCGAAGTGGCCGGTGATGCAGTCGCACCTGCTCCTAAAGAAGCGCCTAAGGCAGAGAAAGCGCCAGAAGCGGCCAGTGCGCCAAAAGCGGCACCTGCTCCTGTTGCAGCCCCTGCACCAACTCAAGCACCTGTAGCGGCGCCAGCCGTTGCTTCTGAGCAAAAACCAGTCAACAAACAGCCAATGGGGGCAAGCTCGCACGCTTCGCCTTCGGTGCGTGCTTTTGCGCGTAAACTGGGTGCGGATCTGACCGATGTTAAAGGAACAGGACCTAAAGGGCGCATTCAACAGAACGACGTCGAAAGCTATATCAAAGCCATTTTGACCGGTGCCAAAGCGGCTCCTGGAGCAGCTTCCGGTGTTCAGGCAGGCATGGGTATTCCGCCGGTTCCGCAAATCGATTTCAGCCAGTTCGGTGCCACTGAAACGGTTGAGCTGGGTCGTATCAAGAAAATTTCCGGCAAGTTCCTGCACACCAGCTGGTTGAATGTACCGCACGTCACCCAGTTTGACGAGTGCGACATTACCGAGATGGATCAATTCCGTCAGGATATGAAAGCTCAGGCTGAGAAGCAGGGCGTTAAATTGACGCCGTTGGTTTTCGTGATGAAAGCGGTGGT
>JACXUQ010000164.1 GCA_014763835.1 Thiotrichales bacterium | reverse complement strand
AAAATGCGTGCATTCAATTAAGACAATTGAATCAATGGGTTAAAAAGGAATTGGCCTAGTTATCTAGGACAGCCCCTTACATTTTATTACGTTTTATTACAGACAACCTTTTGGATAACGATTTATTGCATTTAACCTTGCTTAAAATCAAGGGCAACTCAAAGCAGGCAAGATAAAGCGGACGGCAAACAAACATCCGCCTTCAATCCGCTTTATGTCTGCTCCACAGGCTTGCAAACAGTGCACCCGAAAGATTGTGCCAGATGCTGAATAGGGCACCCGGCAAGGCACTGGCCGCGGTGTAATATTTCAACGCCAGCGCGACACTCAAGCCCGAGTTTTGCATGCCCACTTCAATCGCCACGGTACGCGCAATCACCGAATCGTAGCCGAGTTTGCGACTTAGCCAGTAACCGCTCGCCATACCGGTCAGATTATGCAAGATGACCGCCACGACCACCGTTAGCGCGACATTTGCCAAATTAGCCTGATTTAAACCGACCACAATGGCGATAATAAACACGATTGCCCACACTGAAAGCCAAGGGAAGAGCCATTCTACTTTTGCAGCATAAACGCCCAAAAAACGTCTTAACAGCATGCCTGTCGCCACCGGCACGACAATCAGTTTGAGCAGACTCACCATCATCTCATGGGCCGGCACCTCCACCCGCTGTCCCAGATAAGCCCAGGTCAACAAAGGCATCGCCAACACGGCCAGCAAGGTCGAAACCAGGGTCATACTCACCGACAACGCCAGATGCCCCTTCGCCAGATAGGTCATGACATTCGACGCCGTACCGCCGGCCGTCGCCCCCACCAGCATCATGCCAATCGTCAGCTCGGTCGACAGCCCCATGGCAATCGAGATCAAAAACGCCGCCAACGGCATGACCCCAAATTGAATCAGCACCCCCAGCGCCACCACTTTTTTAAGGCGCAAAACCTCCTCAAAATCCTGCAGACGCAGGCTGAACCCCATACCGAGCATCACCAGCATCAGCAGCGGCATAATCCAGCTTTTGTAGTCCACAAAGCCCTGCGGCCAGAAAAAGGCCAATAACGCAAAGGCCACTGCCAATAACGGAAACAGACGGGTCAGCAACACCTTATTCCTCCCAATAAAAAACCCGCATCGAGCGGGTTTGTCTTAAGGAACCTCTGATTGAATCAGAGGTTCCTTAAATAACGTACTGTGAAATCAGCGCCGAAATCAAGCCGATGCCCCCGCCGAACACGCCGCCCCAGACGACCAGCCAGCCGAGGTGCTCTTTAATCATCTGCTGAATCAACTGCTTGACCAGTTCAGGCGTCAACTCGGCCAGACGTGCCTCGATAATCGCTTCGATTTTACGCTGAATATCCGCCAACACATCCGGGCGGTCAATCTCGTTTTGCAGCAACGCAATAAAGCCTTCCTGCTCGGTGATTTCAATCAGCGCGCTTTGCAGGTTGCTCACAAACGGCTCCTTCAACGGTTTCAGCGCATCCGCGCCGCCAAACATGCTCAGCATGCCGCCGAAAGACGAGTTCATAATAGTCTGCACCAGTTTGTCGTAAGCAGGCGTCAGGTCTACCTTTTCAATCACCGGCGCCAGCTTCAAATGCTGCGCAATGTCGCCCTGCCCGCTGACAAAGCGGTCGATATTGGCCTGATTGAAAAACTGCTCCATCATCAGTGTGCGGATGGCGTTTTTAAAATCCTCGAAACGGTTCGGAATCACCCCCGAACCATACAACCCCGGCACGCGTTCAAACAGCATATGAATCGCCAGGGCGTTGGTCAGCGCACCCGACAAAGCGAACAGGCCGGTCCAGAACAGCAGATCGTTCGCCAAGACCACACCCGCCGCCAAAATCAAGGCGGCAAGCAGATTAGTCAGCACACTTTTAGAAACAGTCAGTGTCATTCAGCTATTTTCCTCACTCAATCGCATCAAAATTCTCCCTCGGCGATCACAAACGCTACCGCATGGGTCTTTTCGTCACTGACACTGATCTGCCAGCGTTGAATCCCCAACTGTTCGGCTTTGGCGTGGGTGGTACCCGCAAGGTGTAAAAAAGGCTGGCCGCTGTCATGGTGGCGGATGGTCATATCGCGGAAACAGACGCCTTGGCTGATGCCTGTTCCCAGCGCTTTGGAAACCGCTTCCTTGAGCGCCCAGCGTTTCGCCAGAAAACGTTCCGGAAAACGCTGCCCGGCAAATTTCAACAACTCCTCATCGGAAAGCAGGCGCTCGGCAAAAGCGTCACCCTGGCGCGCAAAGACTTGGGCGATGCGCGCTACATCCACAATGTCGGTGCCGATGCCGATAATCATGGCGACAAATCAGTCCTGCAAATAGGCTTGCTGACGCGCTTCGACCATCAGACGTTTCATCTCGCGCACCGCTTCAGGCAAGCCGGAGAACACCGCCTGAGCGACAATCGCATGGCCGATATTCAACTCTTCAATCACTTTGATCGCGGCAATCGCCTGCACATTGTGATAATGCAGACCGTGACCGGCATTGACCACCAAGCCCAAACGGTGCGCATATTCCGCCGCATGACGGATGCGTTCCAGCTCCGCCGCCACTGCAGCAGGCTTTTCCAGTTCGGCATAGGTGCCGGTATGCAGTTCGATGACCGGCGCGCCGACTTCCTTGGCCGCTTCAATCTGAGTTTCAACCGGATCGATAAACAGCGACACGCGGCAACCCGCTTCCGCCAGACGGGCGCAGGCTTCGGTCAGCCACTCTTTCTGACCGGCTACATCCAGACCGCCTTCGGTCGTCAACTCTTCGCGTTTTTCCGGCACCAGACAGATGTCTTCCGGCTGCAACTGGCAGGCAATTTCGATCATCTCCTCGGTCGCCGCCATCTCCAGGTTCACCTTGGTTTGGCGCATTGCGCAGATACGCGCCACATCTTCGTCCTGAATATGGCGACGGTCTTCACGCAAATGCAGCGTAATGCTGTCAGCGCCCGCCATTTCCGCATCCAACGCCGCTTTGATCGGATCGGGATAACGCGTACCGCGTGCCTGTCTCAAAGTGGCCACATGATCAATATTCAATCCCAGGTAAATCGGCGACATGGTTTTCTCCCGAAAAATAATTTTAGAATCTCAACAGGCCGGGTAAGAGCATTCCTGCCCGGCCTGTTGGGTTTTTTTAGAGGTTTTTAAAACGTTAAAACAACATGGGTTCGTTATTTGAATAGCTGCCGGGCCAAAATAGGCTTGTTGCCCAAATAGACACTCAAAATCCGCCGCAGCAAGACTTTCCACTGCGCCATACAGGCTTCGCAAAAGCGCTGCTCGGCCAACGCCTGCAGACAAACCCCGCGAATCAATATCCCGCCCTGCTGCATCCCGTCTTCATAGGGATAAGCGCCCATTTCCGGATAGTACAGATAGTCCTGTTCGGCTTGCAACGCCTGATGATGGGCATCTTCCATTGCGTTAAACTCCACACCCAATGCCTGTAGCAAGGCGTATTCAAAGCGCCGCAAAACCCAGGCCTGCTCGGTCCGGTTCTGCGTTTTCAGCAATGCCAGTAGAGCCTGTTCATAGTCGGCAAACAGCTCTTCTACGGCCACGCCGTGATACAACAGGCGATAGAGCAACTCATTCATATAGAGCCCGCAAAAACTGGCTTCGCCCTCCAAGGGGAAACGCAACGGTTCCGGCTCGAATAACGTCAGCGTGACCAGATCGGATAGCGCATGCGCTTTTTCCTTCCACTGAATCTGCAGCTTCTGGAACGGCTGCAGCACTGCGTTTTTTTGCAAGGCGCTGCGACTATTGCTCCTGACGCCCCTGACCACGGCATTGATTTTACCGTGTTCGGGCGTCAGCAAGGTCACCAGCAGGCTGGTTTCGCGGTAGGCGCGACGGTGCAACACATAAGCGGGCTGGCGAATCTCCATGTCCGCTCACCCGGCTCAACTGCTGTAATTGTCGTTGTAGCCCAAACTGGCCAAGGCGCGAATGTCGTCCGACCAGTTCTCTTTGATTTTAACCCACAACTCCAGATGCACGCGCGCGCCCATCAAAGCCACCAGGTCTTTACGCGCCTGGGTGCCCATTTTTTTGATCATCTCGCCTTT
>JACXUQ010000163.1 GCA_014763835.1 Thiotrichales bacterium | reverse complement strand
CCACTCGTGCAAAGCTCTCAAAGATTATGCAACAAGCATATTGAAACGACCGCTATGCAAATAAAGGTTATAATTCATCGTTGTTATTGTCCTTAGCAACTGATTACGAACCACATGAACCCCATCACATCCTCCTCTAAAAATTCGCCGGAAAACAGCGCCCGCCATTTCAGCGTCGCGCCCATGCTCGACTGGACCGACCGTCATTGCCGTTATTTCCATCGTCAACTATCCCAAAATGCCTGGCTCTATTCCGAAATGGTCACCACCGGCGCCTTGATTTACGCCAATGACCTGCCGCGTTTTCTGGGTCACAGCCAGGAAGAGGCGCCGGTGGTATTGCAACTGGGCGGCAGCGATTTCAAGGATCTGGCCACTTGCAGCCGATTCGGGGAGGAGTGGGGCTATTCGGAAATCAATCTCAATGTGGGCTGCCCCAGCGACCGCGTACAGAACAACATGATCGGCGCCTGCCTGATGGGCCACCCGCAAATTGTCGCCGATGCGGTCAAGGCCATGAAAGATGCCGTAAATGATATTCCAGTCACGGTCAAATGCCGCATCGGCATTGATGACCAGGAGGAATTTTCGTTGCTTGAAGAGTTTGTCGGCGGAATTGAACAGGCCGGGGTAGACGGCGTCATTATTCATGCGCGCAAAGCCTGGCTGCAGGGACTCTCGCCCAAGGAAAACCGCGAAGTCCCGCCTTTGCATTACGACTGGGTGCATCGCATCAAAGCTTCTTATCCCGAATTGAGCGTGGCCATCAACGGCGGCATCAAATCGCCGCAAGAAGGGCTTAAACACCTGCAGCACTATGAGGGCCATCCGCCGGTAGACGGTCTCATGCTGGGGCGCGCCGTTTACGAACAACCCTACCTTCTCAGTGAAGTCGACGCGCTCTATTATGACCAGGACACTGCGCCACACAGCCGATTTGAGGTGATCCAGACCATGGTGCCCTATATTGAGAACCACCTGCAGCAGGGCGGCAAACTCATTCAAATTACCCGCCACATGCTCGGCCTGTTTCATGGCTTACCGGGTGGCAGACTATGGCGCCGCCACCTTTCACAAAACGCCTTTAAAAAAGAGGCGGGCATTGAGGTATTGGAGCAGGCCTATCAACTGGTCGAGAAAGAGATGCAACGCATGGAAGAGAGCTTGGGTCAGTCCATATGATTTATCTAGAGGTCCCCTTCAAGGAAAAGGATTTGGCCAAATCACTCGGCGCACGCTGGGATAATCTTAGCCGCAAATGGTACGTGCCGACCACACTGGCAGACGATTTGACGCCGTTTGAGCGCTGGCTGAACAGCGAGTCGCCGGCCCAAACACCGGCAGAAACGCACAATGATGAAGAGAAGGGCATCTCCCTTTCGGCCCTGTTAAGAGGCGTACAATCCGCATTGCGCCGCCAGTTTCCGGGCGCCATCTGGGTCATTGCCGAAGTTTCCAATCTCAATCTCAATCGCGGCCATCTTTATCTGGAATTGAGCGAAACCAGCGAAGGCGGCCAACTGCTGGCGCAATGCCGCGCCATGATCTGGCAAAGCCAGGCAGGGCGTTTATTGGAACGCTTTAAAGCCGAGACCGGCAGCGAGCTCGCGGTAGGACAAAAAGTATTACTGCTTGCCGAACCCAGCTTTCATGAGCAATACGGTTTTTCGCTGGTCATTCAGGACATTGATCCGGCCTTTACGCTGGGCGAACTCGAAGCCAACCTCAATGCCATCCGTAAACAGCTCGTCAGCGAGCAGCTCTACACCCTCAACAAACGCTGGAGCCTGCCCGCCGATTTCTTCCGCATCGCGGTCATCGCACCGCCGGCGGCGGCCGGCTTGGGTGATTTCCGCGCCGATGCCGATGCGTTGCAAAAAGCCGATCTGTGCGAGTTCACCTATTTTTACAGCGCCTTCCAAGGCGACCAGGTAGAAAGTGAAATGCTTGCCGCGTTGGATGCCATCACCTCACTGCATGACGCCCATCCTTTTGATGCATTGGTGATTATTCGCGGCGGCGGCGCCAAACTCGACCTGAACCAACTCAACCTCTACAGCGTAGCGGCACGTATTTGCAACGCACCTCTGCCGGTGCTGACCGGTATCGGTCACGAACGCGACAACACCATTTTAGATGAAGTGGCTAATCTGCGTTTTGATACGCCCAGTAAAGTGGTCGCCGAAATCCGCCACCGGATATTCCAGCAGGCGCAAACCGCAAAGCAACACTGGCGTCAGATTGAACAGGCCAGTCACATGCATCTCCATCAATGGCGTCATCGTTTTGAGCAACTGGATCGCAAAATCCACCAGAACAGCCGGGCTTGTCTGGTGCAATGGAAGGATCAACTCGAACCACTCAAATACCAGCTGCAACGCGAAGGCCAGCAAAAATTGCAAACCACCCAACGCCGCTTGCAATATCTGCAACAAAGCATCGAACATCTGGTGGACGGCAAAATCACTCGCAGCAAATACAAAATAGAACAGCAGCAACAAAAATTGGGGCTGGATGTGCAACGTGTGCTTAAACACAACCGCGAACACATTATTCAATGGATCGCCTTCATATTAAGCTCCGGCCCCAAAACACAACTTAACCGCGGCTTTGTTATTGTCAAAGATCAAGCGGGAGTGCCAATCAAAACAGCCGTTAAGGCTAAGCAAGCAGGGCGGGTAGAACTGCAATTTGCCGACGGCACTCTGGAAGCCCGCATAGACCCTGAAACCCCCATTATTAACCAAGAATAATCAAATAGTTAAACCATTGTTTTCAAAGGAATTATTATGAGCTCAAAACAACCCGGCGCTGACAGTTTCAAAGCCAATTACGCCAAACTGCAGGAAATTGCACAAAAGCTCTCCAATACCGAAGAGGTGGATATCGACGAACTGGTGCCTATGGTGGACGAAGCGACGCGCGCCTATCAACTCTGCAAATCACGCATCGAAGCCGTTGAAAGCGCTTTGAACAAACGCCTTGAACAAGACAGTGACGATAAAGCCTGATAAACAGGAAAGCGATATGACACAAGCAACCATTTATCACAATCCGCGCTGCTCAAAAAGCCGCGAAACCTTTAAGCTGCTTGAAGCCCATGGCGTGCAAATTCACGAAGTGCGTTATCTGGAAACGCCGCCAAGCAAGCCAGAGCTCAAACAGCTCTGTGACATGCTTAATCTCAAACCCTTGCAAATTATTCGCACCAAAGAATCGTTGTTCAAAGAACTGGGATTAAGTGCACAGGATAATCGCAGCGACGATGCCTGGCTGGACATTCTGGCCGAACACCCGCAGCTCATCGAAAGACCGATCGTCGTCATTGGCAAACGTGCCGCCATCGGACGTCCACCGGAAAACATTCTGGCATTATTGCAATAAACTGCAAAAACACGCCGCCGAAAACTCAACAGGCCGGGTAACGTCCTCAATAAAATAGACTAATGCAAAAGTCAAATAAGCAGGGCGGTTTCATCACAGCCGATAAACAAACCCAAAATTTAATTTAACATAATATATATTATACGAACATTAAGAAAACAATGTTTCTTCACCGCAGTTATAAAAAAACCCGCATCAGCGGGTTTTAAAGCGGAAATAATGGATTGCAAATGTTAGCTACCCAAAACCGGCAACGCTACAAACAACACCAGTTCGATCACACCGACCACAATCGGATACCAGGCTTTTTCCACTTTTTCGCTCATAGCTTTCAAGCCCATGACGATGCCGCCCAACGCCAATACGTAGGAAACCGGCGCCAACAAGATAGAAATGAAAAGTAACGGTGCCAAAGCCACCAACACCCAACTGGCTGTCAGGCTGTTATTAGGATTATAACTTTTAGTGTTACGCATATCGTCCGGCGTTGAACTTGCAGACTGCAGACGCGCCAAAATGGTATTCAGATCGGCTTCTGACAACTGGTCTTGAACCACCTCGATATCGGTCATCCCTGCCGTCACTTTTTTATTACGATACAAAGACTTAAGCAAGTCATCCCATGTAGCATCTTCAGCCAGACCCTCTACAATTTCATGCGCTTCCTGTTTTATAGACATAAACCCCCTCCGGTAATTATCTGTTTCTTACATTTTTAATACGCGCTTTAACAAGGCTGGCTCATCGCCCATACAAGCAATTCAAAG
>JACXUQ010000162.1 GCA_014763835.1 Thiotrichales bacterium | reverse complement strand
ACGCAGCTAATAGCTCGCTATTAGCAAGTTTTTCAACAAAAATCAGGCTATTTTTAACCATTTTTATTCGTGTAGCCATCTCGTGCAAAGCTCTCTTAAGCATTAAGGCATTACTCAAATACTTCATAGTGCGCCCATGCAGTAACGTCCTGGCCGTCTATTTCAGCCCGCCAGGACTTTAACCTCTAATTGAATTCTCTTTTGTAAAACCTATTTATGAATCCTCAGCAGTTATCCGTTGAACAGCGAATTTTCCAATTACGCGAAGAAATCGCCAAGCATAATTACGCCTACTATGTACTCGACAATCCGGTCATCAGCGACGCGCAATATGATGAACTTTACCGTCAGCTGCTCGAACTGGAACGCAACCATCCGGAACTTGTGACCGCCGATTCACCGACCCAACGTGTAGGGGATCAACTGCATAGCGGGTTTCAATCGGTTACGCATGCCGTGCCGATGTATTCGCTCGAAAACGCCTTTAGCCAGGAAGATTTGGAAAGCTTTGAAGCGCGCATTTTGGAACGCGTTACACTCAACGCCATCGACTATGCGGCCGAACCCAAAATGGACGGCCTCGCGATCAACCTACGTTATGAAGGCGGTGTGCTTAAACAGGCGACCACGCGTGGCGACGGCACCACCGGCGAAGATGTCACCCATAATGTGCGTACTATTCAATCCATTCCGCTCAAACTGCTCGGGAAGGAGTGGCCGCAGGTTCTAGAAGTGCGCGGCGAAGTCTTTATGTCCAAAAGGACCTTTGAGCAGCTCAACCAGAGTCAATTGGCCAAAGGGGATAAGGTTTTTGCCAACCCGCGCAACGCCGCAGCAGGAACCTTGCGTCAGTTGGACCCCAAAATCGTCGCCAAACGCCGCTTGAGTTTTTATGTGTACGGTTGGGGGCAGATCAGTGACGATTGGCCGCAACCCAGTCACTACGACCAGACCATGGCGCATTTCAAAGCGTGGGGACTGCCCACCAACCCGGAAGCACAAGTGGTCACGGGCAAAGCAGGCATGCAAGACTATTATGATGCGCTTTTGCAGAAGCGCAGCGAACTGCCCTATGAAATCGACGGCATCGTCTACAAGGTTAACCAGATTGCCCTGCACGCAAAACTCGGCTTCACCTCCAAGTTTCCGCGCTGGGCGATTGCGCGCAAATTTCCTGCCGAAGAGGTCTGGACCCAATTGTTGGCTATCGACGTGCAGGTTGGACGCACCGGCGCTTTAACGCCGGTAGCGCGCCTGCAGCCGGTTGCCGTTGGAGGCGTAATCGTCTCCAATGCTACCCTGCATAATATGGACGAAATCCGCCGCAAGGATGTGCAGATCGGCGATACCGTCATTGTGCGCCGCGCCGGCGACGTGATTCCTGAAGTAGTCGGCCCGGTACTGAGCCGACGTCCTGATGGCACACGACTGTTTGAAATGCCAACACACTGCCCGGAATGCGGTTCCGAGGTTATCAAGGAGCATGACAAAGCGGTCTATCGCTGCAGCGGCGGCTTGTTCTGTCCGGCGCAGCGTAAACGCGCCTTGCAGCATTTTGTTTCCCGCAAAGCCTTTGATATTCAAGGACTTGGCGATAAACTAATTGACCAGCTGGCGGAACGCGACTGGGTCAAGCATCCTGACGACCTGTTCCGCCTGACCCTGGAGCAGCTGGCCGGACTGGAACGCATGGCGGAAAAATCGGCGAAGAACGTCATCGATGCGATTGAAGCCGCCAAGGAAACCACCTTAGCGCGCTTTATTTTCGCTTTAGGGATTCCGGAAGTAGGGGAGGTGACGGCCAAACAGTTGGCGCAGCATTTCCGCGAACTTGATGCGCTGATGCAAGCCGATAGCGAACAATTGATTGCCGTACCCGATGTCGGTGACGTAGTGGCGGACAATATCGCCACCTTTTTCAAGCAACCGCATAATCAGGAAGTGATTCGCGGTTTGCTGGAAGCCGGGGTACACTGGCCGCAACCCCAAATCCAAACCGTCAATGCGGATTCGCCTTTTGCCGGCAAGGTGGTGGTACTGACCGGCACACTGCAACAACGCGACCGCAACGAAGCCAAAGCGCTTCTGGAAGCGGCAGGTGCCAAGGTCACCGGCAGTGTGTCTGCCAAAACCGATTATGTCATTGCCGGCGAGAAAGCCGGCTCCAAACTGACCAAGGCAGAATCCTTGGGCATCCCTGTGCTTTCCGAGCAACAGTGGTTAGAAATGATGGGAGAAAACAATGGTTAGACCACGTAACGTCAACCGCCACACCGCGCCAATGGAAATTCCGGATTGGGAGCAGGAAAAGTTCGGCAGCCGCACACAGATCAAAAAGGCCGCGCAGGCCGTGACCGACTTGGGCGAACAACTGGCGCAGATGACCGACAACGAAATCAAAAAGCTGCAACTGCCGGATGAGTTGTTGCAGGCCGTGCTGATGCTTAAACACATGGATAAAGGCCCGGCCATCAAACGCCAGAAAGCCTTTGTCGGCAAACTGCTGCGCAAACACGAAGAGTGGATTGTCGACATCAAAGACAAACTGATGGAGCAGGAGATCAAAGCCAAACAGCAGAACGCCCACTTTCATCGTCTGGAGCAGTGGCGTGATCGTCTGCTTGACGGCGGTGATGAAGCGTTGGAAGAGTTTATGCAGCAATTTAGCCATGCCGACCGCCAGCAATTGCGTCAATGGATTCGCAATGCCATTAAAGAGCGCGATGCCAACCAGCCGCCCAAATCGGCGCGTCTGCTGTTTAAATATCTGCGCAGCCTGGAGTGGTAAACACGAAATTTCCGCGCTAAAAAACTCAACAGGCCGGGTAAGAAACGCTTCCTACCCGGCCTGTTGAGTTTAAAATTCGATTTTTAAGCCGACGCTCAACGATATTTAAGCCCTTTAAAACGCCATTCAAACGTCACCAATCCTATCACCACCATCGCAGCGCCGAGCCAGACGGTGGCATTCAGAACCTCACCGTTAAACCAGTGACCGATCAGCAACGCGAAAATCGGTGTAATCACCGGTATCAGCGCGACTTTGATCGCATCCACATGTTTGAGCAGATAAAAGTAGAGCATAAACCCCAATACCGAACCGACGCTGGCGGCATAGAAAATGGCAAGGGTCTGATGCAATTGCAAATCCGGCCAATGGAACAGCGTCATCGGCGCCATCAGAAAATGCCCGGCAACGGTAATCCATAACGCCGCCGCTACCAGATGCAAGGCTGAGATGCCCGGATTGATGCGTTTGATCAACACCGTGCCATAAGAGTGAAACACCACCGACAGTAATGCCATCGCAATGGCGGCGAGCTGCATCTGCGCATGCTGTTCGCGCAGGTTCGGCGCAAAAATCACCACCAAACCGGCAAGACTGATTAATACCCCGAGGCTTTTGCGCAGCGTCAAACGGCTGTTGGGCAGACAGTAATGCGCCATAATGCCCGTCATCACCGGCGTCATGCCGAAAAGAATACCGATCCAGCCGGAAGGCAGATATTGCGCCGCCCAATACATCGCCGTCATGCCGCCCAAAATGGGAATACTGGCGACCAGATAGACTTTGATGGCCGGCCATTGCCAATCAAAACGCTGTTTTGAGAGCCACCAGACAAACGGCACGATCAGCAGGGCGCCCAACAAGGTTCGCGCCGCGACGCCGAAAAGCCAGTCGGATTCGCCGCTCCATTTGACCGCCAACGGGGTCGTCGCCCAAATCATCACGATGCCCAGATAAGCCAGCGCTATTTTCATCAAAATATACTCGAATAAGAATCGAACGGTGCGCCAGAACGGCGCCAAAAAGGAATAGCAAACGCGGTAATCGAAATCCCGGGAATTATAGCGCTTCGAACAGTCCTGCCACGCGGTTTTTTTGTACCTGATCGGCTGCAAACAGGCGGCCGTTCATGCACAGATAAACACCAGGCTTGGCGAGCTGAACGGCCATGAGTGCCGTTCCGACATTAAAAGACGCATCCGATTCACCCAATTTGAAAGGGCGCATGGCACCGGTGAACACAATGGTTTTGTCTTTAAGGTTGGGATTGTTCAACAAAACCTGGGCGCTTTGCACCATGGTATCGGTGCCGTGGGTAATCACGATATGACTGTGGCGTGAATCCTGACAGGCCTGGTTAATCAC
>JACXUQ010000161.1 GCA_014763835.1 Thiotrichales bacterium | reverse complement strand
TCGAGAGCGATTGCTTCGGGCTTGTCAGTAAGCCAGTCGCCGTTGAGCGTTTGCACGGGAGTCAAAGGGGTCAATGCCTGTTGTCCATGCCAATGAAAGAGTTGGAAGAGATAGGGCATTTCATTGACTGGTCCGGCCAGAATCAAGAGTTGCCCTTGGTTTGCGACCATATCGCGAATGCCTAAGCCGCCGAGGTTGAGCAGTTTTAGCTGTGGTTTTGCAAGGCTGAATGTCCGGCTATCGAGTTTGAGTTGCAAAATCGGGGTGAGGTTGCCGCGTAATACCGGACCGCGAAATCCGACATAAAGCTTATCGCCATCTACTGCAATGCCTTCAATATCGATACCGTTTTCTTTGCTGGGCAGGGCGCTGAATGGAGTGAGAATCGGTTCTTGGGCAATCCACTTGTCCAGGGTGGTAACCATGATCTGTTTCACTGCTGCTTGATTGTCTAGTTCAATCTGAAATAACTGGTGACGGCTGGGTTCATGAATGACGCAGCTAATAGCTCGCTATTAGCAAGTTTTTCAACAAAAATCAGGCTATTTTTAACCATTTTTATTCGTGTAGCCATCTCGTGCAAAGCTCTCATTTTGTTTGTCCGATGCATTCATGTCGATTTTTTTGCGCTTGCGGGAGTGTGAGCCGATGGCGTAAAGATAGGGTGGTTGCCACGCCAGGCCTTCCAGATCGAGTTCGGCGTTATTGTCGGTTAAATGCACAACCCCGTTCTTTTTGGCGGCATAGTTTCCGTTATTGTTCTTGAGAATCTGCAAAGCATTGCCTTCGTCGGTGGCCACAACGGCAAAATTTTCGGTAACGACCAAGCCGCTGATATTGCGGTTATCAATGTCCAATTTGCCTTGTATTGGCAATAACTCGGGGGCGGAGCCGGCCTGTAGCGCGGATGGCAATAATGACAGAGCGCTCAGGGCGAAGAGGATAGGGTTGATGTGAGTGCGGAGAATGGGGATCATAAGGAGTACCTTTATTTAAAGGGCTTACCTGGCCTGTTGAGTTTTTCCACCGCCCCAAATTCCATGTTTTAACGCGTATCCGACATCGCCAGCAGGCGGTCGATATCGACACTTTTCAAAAACTCGACAAAGGCTTGGGCGCTGGGATCGAGGTTTTTGTCTTTCATCCAGGCGACGTACCAGTCGCGTTTTAGCGGAAAGCCTTCCACATCCAAAATCACCAAATGGCCGTATTTGGCTTCGATACGAATGGATTGTTTAGGCAGGACGGAAATGCCTAAGCCGGCCATTACCGCCTGTTTGATGGATTCGGTGCTGCCGAGTTCCATATAGGGTTCAATATTAACGCCGTTTTCGGCAAAACGTTCTTCAACGGAAATGCGGATGCCCGATCCCTTTTCACGCATCAGAAAGCGCTCGTTGGCGATGTCTTTGGGGGTGATGCTTTTGGCTTTGGCCAGGGGGTGATTGGGCGGAGCCGCGACCACCAGCACGTTCTGGAAGAAAGGAAAGGATTCCATTTTGAGTTCTTCGGGTACGCGTCCCATAATCGACAAATCGTATTGGTTATTTTTGAGTTCGTCGAGAATGCGGCGGCGGTTGATGACGGTAATGGCCGGGCGCACATCGGGATAACGGTTTAGGAAAGCCTTGAGGATGTATGGCATAAAGTATTTCGCCGGCGTGACCACGGCGATTTTGAGTTCCCCTTCGATTTTCTGGTGTTCGGACTTAATAACACCATTCAATTCTTTGAGTTCTTCAAGAATGCGTTGGCAAGTTTGGTACATGCGTTCGCCGGAGCGCGTTAGATAGAGTTTTTTGCCGATGACTTCGACCAGTTTGACGTCGTTATTTTCTTCGAGACGTTTGATCTGAATCGACACGGCAGGTTGCGATAAATTGAGTTCTTCGGCCGCTTTGGTGTAGCTCAAATGACGGGCGACCGCTTCAAAAATTCGAATTTGTTGCGCGGTGATATGTAAATTTTGCATTGTTTTTTGCCCGGGTGAAAAATTTAACTTATTGATTTTATTGTGTTTACTGTTTATGAATAAACAAATGTATATAAATTGTATTACAAACCGTGCGAGAAGCCATCAAGAGTTTTCCCTAACATAGCAATCACTGAAGGCAAGGAGCGAAATGAAACGCACCAAACAAATTGCTAATTCAGACTTTTTTACTATCAATCTATAAAGAGGTAAAAGATGGCTAAGACTTATAATGCCGGTGTAAAAGAATACCGCGAAACGTATTGGATGCCAGATTATGAGCCAAAAGACTCAGACTTTTTGGCGTGTTTTAAAGTTGTTCCACAAGAAGGTGTTTCTCGTGAAGAGTGTGCGGCGGCGGTTGCGGCTGAATCTTCAACAGGGACTTGGACAACTGTATGGACTGACTTGTTGACTGACCTTGACTACTACAAAGGTCGTGCGTACCGCATCGAAGACGTTCCAGGTGACGATTCTGCATACTACGCATTCATCGCTTACCCGATCGACTTGTTCGAAGAAGGTTCAATCGTATCGGTTATGACCTCTTTGGTTGGTAACGTATTCGGCTTTAAAGCTCTGCGTTCTATCCGTCTTGAAGATATCCGTTTCCCACTAGCTTACGTGATGACTTGCGGTGGACCACCACACGGTATCCAGGTTGAGCGTGACAAAATGGATAAGTACGGCCGTCCAATGTTGGGTTGTACTATCAAGCCAAAACTAGGTTTGTCTGCTAAGAACTACGGTCGTGCAGTTTATGAGTGTCTTCGTGGCGGTCTGGACTTCACAAAAGACGACGAAAACGTAACTTCTCAGCCATTCATGCGCTGGAGAGATCGCTTCCTGTTCTGTCAAGAAGCTATCGAAAAAGCACAAGTTGAAACAGGTGAGCGTAAAGGTCACTACTTGAACGTTACTGCTGGTACGCCAGAAGAAATGTACGAGCGTGCTGAGTTTGCTAAAGAGATCGGTACGCCGATCATCATGCACGACTTCTTGACTGGCGGTTTGACTGCTAACACAGGTCTGGCTAACTACTGCCGTAAAAACGGTCTGTTGTTGCACATCCACCGCGCAATGCACGGTGTAATCGACCGTAACCCAATGCACGGTATCCACTTCCGCGTATTGGCTAAAGTACTGCGTTTGTCTGGTGGTGACCACCTGCACTCTGGTACGGTTGTTGGTAAGTTGGAAGGTGACCGTGAAGCGACTCTAGGTTGGATCGACATCATGCGTGACAGCTTCATCCCGGAAAACCGTGCACGCGGCATCATGTTCGACCAAGACTTCGGTGCGATGCCTGGTGTTATTCCGGTTGCTTCTGGTGGTATCCACGTATGGCACATGCCAGCATTGGTAACTATCTTCGGTGACGACTCTGTTCTACAGTTCGGCGGCGGTACTTTGGGTCACCCATGGGGTAACGCAGCAGGTGCGGCGGCTAACCGTGTGGCTTTGGAAGCGTGTGTTCAAGCACGTAACGAAGGTATCGAAGTTGAGAAGAACGGTAAAGAAGTTCTTACTAACGCTGCTAAGCATAGCCCAGAACTTAAGATCGCAATGGAAACTTGGAAAGAAATCAAGTTCGAATTCGATACTGTTGACAAGCTAGATGTTGCTCACAAGTAATTTGAATTTAGGAGAAAAATAATGAGTCAAGTACAAGATTACCCATCACGTATCTCCGATCCTAAGTCACGTAAGGCAGAGACATTCTCTTACCTGCCAAAAATGACTGACGATCAGATCAAAAAACAAGTTGAGTACATCATCAGCAAGGGCTGGAACCCAGCTATCGAACACACTGAGCCAGAGAATGCTTTCTCATACTACTGGTACATGTGGAAGCTGCCGATGTTCGGTGAAACGGATGCAAGTGCAGTACTAGCTGAAGTTAACAACTGTATCAAAGCCAATCCAAACAACCACGTTCGTTTGATTGGTTATGACAACTTCGCACAGTCTCAAGGTGCGAACATGTTGATAAAACGCGGCGATATGTAATATCCCGCGGCCACGCGGCGGTTCCCCGACTGCCGTGTGGCACCCCAGAATTCTGAACGGGGAGAGATAAAATCGCCACGTTCAAAACCAGTTTATCCGTTCAGCCCCTTACCTCCTGAACGGGTAAAAACGGTCAACCGACCCCGAAATCGGTTGGCCTTTTTACTCCCAAGTTTGTTCTAACTGGGATCAACTTCACATTTAGACATGCTGATTTGACTCACCGAGTCGGCAACTCTAAGTGACATGAACAATGGAGAAATCTGATGTCTGAAATCAACGCTCTAGATCCAACACAATACATTATTAAAAACGAACCTTTCTACCGTCCGGTAGCGGATGAGATTGAGCTGTTTGAGTCGGGTTACGCTTCACGTATGCCAATCATGCTGAAAGGCCCAACAGGTTGCGGTAAGTCACGTTTTGTTGAATACATGGCTTACAAACTGGGCAAGCCGCTGATTACCGTGGCGTGTAACGAAGATATGACCGCATCGGATTTGGTCGGTCGTTACCTGATCGACATCAACGGTACCCGTTGGCAGGATGGTCCTTTGACGGTGGCGGCACGTATCGGTGCGATCTGTTATTTGGACGAAGTCGTTGAAGCGCGTCAGGACACCACGGTTGTAATCCACCCGTTGACTGACCACCGCCGCGTATTGCCTTTGGACAA
>JACXUQ010000160.1 GCA_014763835.1 Thiotrichales bacterium | reverse complement strand
TTCTCGGCTCTACAGCCGAGTTCTTCGGTTCGCGCTCCACTCGTGCAAAGTTCTCTAATAAAAAACCGCCATTTGGCGGTCTTAGGTTTACACGCGTACTGATCGTTACAGGTGGGCGTCGGCAATGGCGCGCAATTTGCAAACCGACAGGCCGGCCTGGTCGGCAAATTCCAGAGCACGCTTCAGACGCGCCGGCGCGGAGCGCCCCATGCAGCCGTGCTGCAAATCACCGTTAATCGCTTCAATCAAGCCGTTAATTAGACGTTCTCGGTCGTTCTCTACGCCGGTTAGCCAATCCTGGATATTGATTACGTCCTTTGCCACCGCGTGCATAACCGCACTATGCCGGTTCATCAGGGCTTCTACATTACCGCCCACCTCGAGGCCGGCGATATTGGTGGTCAGAATATAGAGGTTCTTGCGGACCAGTTCGTAATTCAGCTCGTCGGCGCTGTCGAGGATATAGCTTGGAATATCCAGACTTGCCAGCGCATCGAACACCAGACGGGCGTGTTGGCCGTAAATAGGGGATGGCAGAACCACTTTACTGTCCATGCCTTTTTTCTTCTCAAACCAGACCGAGATAACGGTCGGGTCTTCAAATCCGGCGGTTTGCCAGTCGCGTGGCAAGAGTTCGTTCTGCAGCAGAATGACATTGTTTTTCCAGGCTTGCGGGCAGGCTGCAAGCACGGCATGAATGTCCGCTTCGGCCACGGCGATCAATACTGCCTTGGGATGAGGATAGCTTTGTGCGACCGACTGCATATCCATATCACGGGTCACCGGCACGACGGGATGACCGGTGCGCAGGAAGCCACGTGCAAAGACGCTGCCCAATTCTCCAAGGCCGACGACAATAATTGGTTCTTTCATTACATTGTCCCTATTTATTTGCACCAAAATGGAAACTTTTGGTTTGTATTTACTGCTAAAATAATTTTCATTTGAATCGCACAGGATATTAGCAGTGAATCAACAAAAAGCAAAGTTTACCTGGCACTATTACGGCATGGCTTTGGGCGCGCTTTTGGCGATGCTGGCGGGAACCGTCGGTTCGATCGGCGGAGTGGTGTCGGGCTTGGCATTCGGCATTCTGTGTCACCCTAAATTGCAATTTCGCGGGGTTGGCCGTTTTGTCTTTTTGGTGCTGTTTGCCGTTTTATATGTATTCGCATTTCCGGAGCCTGACGTCATCCGTGAAATGATGTCGCAGCCGGGTTAAGTATGGTGTCGAAAGCACTCGAAGATTACCTCAAAATCATTTACAAACTCGAAGGACGGACGCAACACGACAAAGGCGTGCAAACCTCTGTGATTGCCGAACGCTTGGGCATCTCTCAGGCCTCGGTGTCGAATATGCTGAAAAAGCTTGCCGAGCAGGGGTATATCGTCTACGAACGTTATTACGGCGTGAGTTTGACTGAAAGCGGACGAAAAATCGCATTGAATATGGTGCGTAAGCACCGCATTCTGGAGTTGTATCTGGTGGAGCGGCTCGGTTATTCGTGGGACGAAGTGGATGAAGAGGCCGAGGTGTTGGAGCACGCCATCTCCGACAAGCTGGTCAACCGTATGTGGGACGATCTGGGGCAGCCGACGCAGGATCCGCACGGTTCGCCGATTCCATCACCCAAAGGGGAGTTGGCAACCAACGATTGGCAGCCGTTGACGGAGATGCCGCTGCAACAGCCGTTGAGGGTCAAACGTATCAAAAACCGCAGTCCGGAAGAGCTGCGTTATCTGGCGTCCATTGGTTTGACAACGGGCTCGCAAGTGGTGGTGAGAAAAGTCGCACCGCTAAACGGCCCTTTGCTGGTCGAGATTAACGGCAATGAGTTGAATGCCATTGATTACCGTTTGGCAACGGCGCTGATGGTGAGTGTTTGAAGACAGGAAACGGACATGAATCAGCGATCATTTGAAGAGTTACTGGAAGGTTTGACAACAGCGGTGGTGTGGATTCGCAGTGATGAAACCATCGGTTATATGAATATTGCCGCCGGTGAGTTGTTTCAGACCAGTACCAGCCGGATTGTCGGCACGCCGTGGCGTGCCATTTTACCGGGTTTGGTCCCCGATCTGCACAAGGCGGACGAGCAGAAACTGACAATTCACGAATATGCCGTACAGTTGCCGGATTGCAGCAAGGTGCGTGTCAGCTGTACCTTGTCGCCGTATGAGGTCAATCATCAGAGCGGCTGGCTAATGGAGATCTTCAATACTGAGCGTCATCACCGCATTGTCGAAGAGGACGAGCGTTGGCACCAGTATGAAGCCGGTAATCTGTTGGTGCGCACGCTGGCGCATGAGGTCAAAAATCCGTTGGCCGGCATTCTGGGGGCCACACAGCTATTGCAGAAACGCCATGCGCCGGATGACAAGGATCAGGCGTTTCTGGACATTATCGCCAAAGAGGTCGCACGTCTCAAAAATCTGGTGGACCGCATGCTCGGACCCAAACAGACCGCCGAAAAGGAGCCGCACAATATTCACGAACTGATTCGCTATGTGCTGCAGATTATCGAGGGCGAGAAACCTGCGAATGTCTATATCAAACTGGATTACGACCCGAGTATTCCTGAAGTCAGCATCGATTTCGAGGCGATGGTGCAGGCGATTCTGAATCTGCTTAAAAACGCGATTCAGGCGATGGAGAAACACGGCGGTCTGATCACCATCAGAACCCGCGTGGAACGCAAGTTCACGTTAGGTACGCGCACTTTTCCGCTCGTGGCGGTCATCAGTATCACCGATGAGGGCGAGGGCATTCCCGACGAGGTGTTCGACTCGATCTTCTATCCGATGGTGAGCAGCAAAAAAGAGGGCTCCGGACTCGGTTTGCCGGTGGCGCAGAATGTGTTGCGCCAGCACGGCGGTCTGATTGTGGCGGAAAGCGAGCCGGGTCGGACCGTTTTTAATGTGTATTTACCTTTGAACAGTTAACTATTATTTATTGAGGATTGAAACCGTGCAGAACGAAGAAGAGATGCTACCGGTCGTATGGATTGTCGACGATGACGCCTCAATCCGCTGGGTATTGGAAACCGCGTTGGAAGACAAGCCCTATGCGCTCAAGGTGTTCGACTCACCGCTGTTGGCGCTGAAATCGTTCGAGCAGGCGCCGCCAACCGTCATTATTAGTGACGTGCGCATGCCGGATATGGACGGTCTGACATTTATGGAAGCCATCCATGAAAAGGACAAGAATATTCCGGTCATCATTATGACCGCCCATGCCGACCTGGATACCGCGGTGAAGTCGTATCAGAGCAAGGCGTTTGAGTATTTGCCCAAACCGTTTGATCTGGACGAGGCGATCGGTCTGATTGACCGTGCCATCAAGCGCAAATTGTCGGGCGGCATCAAATCGTCGCGCCGAAAAAAGCCGCAGGACAAGCAGCCGCTCAATATCATCGGGGTGGCGCCGGCGATGCAGGAGGTCTTCCGCATTCTCGGGCGCGTGTCGCAGCTGGATGTCACCGTGCTGATCAACGGCGAAACCGGTACCGGTAAGGAGCTGGTGGCGCAGGCGCTGCACGAGTTGAGTCCGCGTGCCGAAGGGCCGTTTGTGGCCTTGAACACGGCGGCGATTCCGCGTGAGTTGCTAGAGTCGGAACTGTTCGGCCACGAAAAAGGCGCCTTTACCGGCGCGCATTCGCAGCGCATCGGCCGCTTCGAGCAGGCCAACGGCGGCACGCTGTTTCTCGATGAAATCGGCGATATGCCGGTGGATTTGCAGACCCGTCTGCTGCGTGTATTGAACGACGGCAGTTTCTATCGTGTGGGCGGTAAGAACCCGATCAAGACCGACGTGCGTATTGTTGCGGCAACCCACCAGAATATGGAGCAGTTGGTGCGCGAAGGGCGTTTCCGTGAGGATTTGCTGTATCGTTTGAACATCATTCGTATCAAGGTGCCGGCATTGCGTGAGCGTCGCGAAGATATTCCACTGCTATTGCGTTTCTATCTGGAAAAAGAGTCCAAGGCGCTGGATTTGGAGGAGAAGCAGCTCAGCAAAGAGGTGGAACGTTTCTTGAGCAGTTTGCCGTGGCCGGGTAACGTGCGCCAGCTGCGCAGCCTGTGTACCTGGTTGACGATTATGGCGCCCGATAAAATCGTGCAGATGGAAGACTTGCCGCTGGAGTTGCGCAATCCGGTGGAAACGCGCAGCGG
>JACXUQ010000159.1 GCA_014763835.1 Thiotrichales bacterium | reverse complement strand
GACCTGATCGGCACCCTGCTATTGGTGCTGCCGAGCATGGCCTTTATCCTGTGGAGCGGCTGGGATTATGTGGCCGCCAGTTGGGCGATTCAGGAGCGCTCACCGGAGGCGGGCGGGCTGGGATATCTGTACCTCATTAAGAGTCTGATTCTGATTATGGCCGCACTGGTGATCTTGCAAGCCTTGGCGATTGCGGCACGCGCCTGGCTGCAAATTTTTGACCCGCAGGCTCTGCCGCCCGAAACGCCACATGAAGTGGAGGGCAAACTCTAATGGAATGGTTGTCGCTACTACTCTTCGCCGTTATTTTTATCGCGCTGCTGGTCGGCTTCCCGGTCGCTTTCACTTTGGCTGGCGCCTCTTTGCTGTTTGCATTAGTTGCCAACGCCTTCGGCGCTTTCGACATGGACTTCCTGCAAAGCCTGCCGAGCCGCATTTTCAGCATTATGAGCAACGAAACCCTGCTGGCGGTACCGCTGTTTGTCTATATGGGCATTATGTTGGAACAGTCCAAAATTGCCGAACAGCTGCTCAACACCATGGACGAATTGATGCGCGGCGTCAAAGGCGGTCTGGGCATTGCCGTCATCCTGGTGGGCATGCTTCTGGCTGCCAGCACCGGCATTGTCGGCGCCACCGTCGTCACCATGGGCTTGCTGGCATTGCCGACCATGCTTAAACAGGGCTACTGCCCCAAGCTGGCCAGCGGCACCATCTGTGCGGCCGGCACGCTCGGGCAGATTATTCCACCATCGATTATCCTGATTCTGTTGGGTGACGTGCTCTCCTCCTCTTACCAGCAGGCGCAACTCAACCAGGGCATTTTCTCGCCGGAAACCCTCTCGGTGGGCGACCTTTTCGTCGGCGCACTCTTCCCGGGCATGCTGCTGGTCGTGCTGTATATCGCCTATATTTTCCTGCGCGCCTGGCTCAATCCGGCCAGCGTGCCCAACCACAGCGGCAATCCGGTCGCTCCAGGCTTGGGCGGGCGTGTACTTAACAGCCTGCTGCCGCCGCTGCTGCTGATCGTCTTGGTACTGGGGTCGATTCTGGGCGGTTTTGCAACCCCCACCGAAGCCGCCTCGTTGGGCGCATTGGGCGCGACCCTGCTGGCGCTTTCCCAAAAACAGCTTAACCTCAACACATTGAATACGGTGATGCGCAACACCCTGCAAGTCACCAGCATGATCTTTATGATTTTTATCGGTGCGGCGTTCTTCTCGCTGGTATTCCGCGGTCTGGGCGGCGACGAGCTGATGCATGAACTCTTGGCCGATCTGCCGGGCGGCGTCTTTACCGCCATGCTGATCGTCATGGTGATTATGTTTATTCTGGGCTTCTTCCTCGACTTTATCGAAATCACCTATGTGGTGGTTCCGGTGGTCGCACCGATTCTGCTGATGATGGGCGTGGATCCGATCTGGTTGGGGATTATGATCGCCATTAACCTGCAAACCGCCTTTTTGACACCGCCTTTCGGCTTTGCATTGTTCTATCTGAAAGGCGTGGCCCCGGCCGGGCTGAAAACGGCGGATTTGTATCGGGGCACCGTCCCGTTTATTGCGATTCAGCTCGGCGTTTTAGTCATGATTGCCATCTGGCCGGAAATCGTCACCTGGCTGCCTAAAGTGGTCTATTAAGCCATCTGTGCGATAAACCACTCAATAGCGCACAATAACGGAATTTAATGGCGTAATTCTGCCTACGCCTGTTGGATTTGGCGGTATTCTTGGTTAGAATCAAAAAAACTCCTTACATGGCTCCATAAATGAACGCAGTTAAACTCCACTCACAGCTTGAGATTTCTCTAGAGAAACTCCGTGAAGAACGTGAGAATAAACTGGATATTATCTGCTCGTTTCATGAGGCTGTCATCGTCTTCAAACCGGACCTGAGTCCGCAGATTATCAACACCCAGGCCAAAATCCTTTTCAACGACTGTCTACAGGACGGGGCCAACACAACCATTGACCAGCTCTGTCTATACAAAAACAAAAAATCGACAATCCGTTTCGATTTGCGCGGCTGGCTTGAATCGCTGTTGACGATCAAACCACGGCACGGCAAGAACCTCGAACCGCTGGAAGTTTCCGTCTGGCTCAAACAGCCGCAGACGTTGCAAACCAATCTGCTGATGCTTTCAGGTAAACCGCTGTTTACCGCACAGGGGGAAATCAAAAACATCCTGCTGGTGATTTACGACCGTTCCATCTACGCTCAGGCAGACGAGCAGAAACGTCTGATGGAAGCCGCATTCAACAGTTTCGACGGCCAGTTCATCACCAACGAGAAAGGCTATATCACCCATCCCAATGACGCCTTTTGCGCACTGACTGCACTGACCGCGGACACCCTCAGGAGCATGACGCTGACCAGCTGGCTGGAACAGCAGGTGACCCTCAAAACCACCACCAACGAACTGCTCAAAACGCTGTTGAGCACGCGTCACTGGAGCGGCGAGGTTGAATTGCATCCGGAACCCAATACCACCTTCTATGCGGTATTGAGCATCTCGCTGCTAGCCGACGAGCAGTTCAATATCGAACACTATGTGGTGACGATACAGAACATTACCGATATCCATGAAGCGCAGATGGCCATTGCGCAAATGGCCTATTACGACGAGTTGACCGGCTTGGCAAACCGCCGTTTGGCGACGGAACATCTCGAGCTGGCACTCAAGCACCACAAACGTCACGCCACTTATGCGTCGTTGTTTTTTATCAACCTGGATCGCTTCAAAAACATCAACGACGCCTTCGGCCGTAAAATCGGCGATGTCCTGCTGGTACAGGTGGCGCAATCCCTCAAGCAGTCTCTGCGCGACGAAGATACCGTGGCGCGCATTGCCGGCGATGAATTTCTGATCTTCACGCAGGACAAGGCCACCTCCAAGGCGCAGGCTACCCAAAACGCCTACCATCTGGCCAAAAAAATCGCCTCGCACCTGAACCGCAACTATCACATCCACGAAATCACGCTGAACAGCACAGTATGCATCGGCATTACGGTTTTCCCATTCAACCCGAATGATACTGCCGAAGACCTCTTTACCTACGCCGAACTGGCGATTGCAGCGGCGAAAAAGCGCACCAACCAGAAAATCTATTTTTACGAGCCGTCGCTCTCGCAAATCGTAGTGGAACGACGCACGCTTGAGCATGCGCTGACCACCGCCGATCTGGACAAACAGTTCGAACTGCACTATCAGGTACAAATCGACCGCGAAGACCGCACGCACGGAGCCGAAGCCCTGATTCGCTGGCAGCACCCGGAAATGGGCAGCATCTCGCCGGGCAAGTTTATTCCCATTGCCGAAGAGGGCCGGCAGATCCTGCGCCTCGGCCACTGGATTATGGCCAAGGCCTTCCTGCAGGCCAAACAGTGGACCGCGCAAAATCCCGACTTTACCCTGTCGATCAATATCAGTCCTATTCAGTTCCACGAAGCCGACTTTGTTGAACAGACCGTTAAAACCATGCAGCAGACGCTGGTCAATCCGAAAAACATCACGCTGGAACTGACGGAAGGCGTACTTATTTCGGATACCCAGAATGCCTTGAAGAAAATCGAGCGCCTGTCCGAACTGGGTTTCAAAATCTCCATCGACGATTTCGGTACCGGCTACTCCTCACTCAGTTATTTGCAGAAGCTGCCGATTCATGAACTCAAAATCGACCAAAGCTTCATTTTCCGGGTACCGGAGAGTAAAGACGACATTGCCATCGTCGAGTCGATTATCAGCGTCGCGCGCACCAAAAACCTGACCATCGTCGCAGAAGGCGTCGAAAATCAGCAGCAGGTCGAATTTCTGCGGAAACAGCCCGATAACATCCTCATCCAGGGCTATCTCTACGGCCACCCTTGCACGGCTACCGAATTTGAAAACCTCTACCTCACTAAACGATGAGTCCGCTTATCAACGCATAAAATCTTTATTTAACTCGATAAGCGATTTTACCGATCACGCATCGCAGAACTTAGTGTATTATGCGGTAATGACCGTGTTTAAACGATACCGCCCCAAGCATGAAAGCGCCCCAGCACAATCGTGAAATCATCTCCTTGATTGCCGAGCTCAATCAGGCGCATCACTACCAGAAGCAACAGATTGCCGACTCCTTTGAAGACGGGCTTATCCTCTTTTCCAGCGCACTGCATCCGCGACTGATCAACACCCAAGC
>JACXUQ010000158.1 GCA_014763835.1 Thiotrichales bacterium | reverse complement strand
GGATGTCTTGCGCCACCGCCTGATTGTGAGTTTCAGCGGCCGCGCGCAGCAGTGGAACGCCGATTCGCTGATTCGTAGAATCATTGAATTGGTACCCGTACCGGTTCGCGGCGAGTAACCGGTTTTAGGATGGATCGTGGCCGCGCAGCCTGAATTCCAAGAGCCGATCGCCGATCGCTTGAAGGTGCGATTTGTCGCGCTTTTAAATTTAAAAAAGCGCTTGGCCCAGCCTTTCCGCGGAATCACGCCGCGTGCGCAACAGCCGCTGCTGTCGGCCGACCAAATTCAGGTCTTGGCGGCCGAGTTGAGCGGGCTGGCCGGTTCCATCCCCCGCAATCCAAAACCCAGTTCTGCCCTGCGCCAAGGCGAGCAGACCAGCCGTTTTATGGGCAACGGTCTGGAATACGAAGAGAGCCGTCCATATCAGTTGGGCGATGAAATCCGCCGTATCAACTGGCGGTTGATGGCGCGTACCGGTCAGGCCTATACCAAGTTGTTTCAGGAGGAACGTCAGGAAGACTGGTTTATTCTGTTGGACCAGCGCATGGCGATGCGTTTTGGTACGCGCGTACGCCTCAAGGCGGAACAGGCGTTGCGTGTGGCCGGCTACTTCCTGTGGCTGGCGGAAAAAGCCGCGCTCAATTTGCCGGTCGAAGGTGCGCGTTTGGCCGAAGAGTTGGTATTTACGCCAACCTTTATCGGCCGCGGCAGTTACACGCAGATGATGCAGGCCTTTTCGCAGCCTTGCCCTCCGCCTGCCGCCAAGGTTTCACGCATTCCCGAGCCGACATTGAATGCTGTTCTGAATGATCTTAGCCAGCGTTTGCAACCCGGTTCGCGGCTGATTATGATCAGCGATTTTCACGATCTGGATGAAGCCTGTCTGGCCACCTTGACGGCCTTGCAGCAGTTTGCACGGGTCAAGGCGGTGTGTATCGAGGATGCCGCCGAACGTGTTTTACCGGCGGCGGAAGGGGTGCAGTTGCAGTCGATGGTGAGCGGCGAGCCGTTTGAATTACACGGCGAGGCGCTGCAAAACTATCAGGTGTGGGCCGAAGCGCACTTGCAGGATCGCTTGGAGAAGTTGCAGCGGGTCGGAGTCAAGGTCAATCGCTTGCTGGCGGATGACTCCCTGCAAAGCCTGGTGGAACAGTTGGAGTGGTCGGCATGAATGATCTGGAACCGATGACATTTTTGGATATTGAACCACCCCTGCACCCCGGAACCGATTGGAGTGTTTGGATGGAGGCGGGCGCGGTTGTTCTGGTGGCCTTTGCGGTGCTAGTGTTGCTGGTCTGGCTGGCACGGCGCTATTACCTTCCTTGGGCGCTGTCTTGGCAGTTGCGGCGTTTGCTGGCGGCTTGTCTGGTCATGTCGGAGCCGACCGTCTCCAAACAAAGCGTTTGGCAGTTGTATCTGCTGGTCAAACCTTGGCAAAACAAAGTCCCTCAAGATGCGGCAACCGCCGAAGCGTTGCAGGTTTTCTGGCGGGATCTCAATCACGCCGCGTTTTCGTCCGCCAGCGTTTCACGTGAAACCTATGCGCAGTTGCTGACGCAGGCGCAAAAATGGCTGCCAAAAACCCAACAGGCCGGGTGGCAGAAAGGATTGGGGGGCCTGCCGTGGAAGCCTTAGTTTTGGATTTACTGGTCCAGTTCGGTTGGGTGGTTGACCGTTTTGCCGCGCCAGCCTGGCTGTGGTTGATGGCCTTTTGGCCGCTGTGGCTGCTGGCGGTGTACGCAGGCCTCATCCGTGTAGGGCAGGATGATTTGCGGGCGTTGCAGGCGCGGCAGCAGATCCGTTTTTGGCATCCGCTGATTCATTTGCAATGCGGTATCCACAAGCGGCTGGTTAGCCGCAAAGGACTGGGGTGGCGCAAAGCCCTGTTGGAGGGATTGCGTGGAGTGATGATTGCAGGTTTGGCGCTGGCACTGGCACAGCCCGAGCGTTTGCAGCCGGAGCCGCCGCAGCCGCAGCAGAAGACCGTACGCGACGTGGTATTTGTGATCGAAAGTTCCGCCTCGTTTCTGCTGGAGGATTATCGTCTTAATGATCAGCCGGAAAGCCGCATGAATGCGGTGAAGCGTGTGTTGGACGGTTTTATGGGCGGATTGAGCGGCAACCGTTTTGGCTTGATCGTTTATGCCCAAAACGCCTATACCCTGATGCCGTTGAGCAGTGATCTGCACGCTGCAAGATTGACGCTCAAACGTCTCAAACCCTATCTGGCCGGACGCACCGACGAAGCGATGGGCGAGGCCTTGGGTTTGGCGTTAAAACAGACCGAAGCCAGCATGCAACACGATGATGAAAATACCTTGAAGCGTGTGGTCGTGCTGATCAGTGACGGTCTGTCGCAGCCGAGCCGTCTGGCGCTGGACGAGGCAATCAATTACGCGCAGATGATGAATGTGCCAATTTACACCATCGGCGTGGGCGCGAGCAGTAGCGATGCCGACCAGCGCCTCTATTCGGGGTTGCTCTATCAGCCGTTGGAGTCGGAGTCGTTGCGCCGGTTGGCGGCCTCTACCAACGGACAATATTATCAGATCGGCGGCGGTGATGATTTACAGAAAGTGCTGACGGCGATTGACCGCAGTGCCGGCGTGCCGATGGTGCGGCCGCCGAGCGAGCCGAAAATCATCGCGCTCTATTGGCAGCCGCTGCTGTGGAGTTGGGGTGCGTTTATGCTGTACGGTTTATTTAGCCTGCTGTTGGGGCGCGGACGCTTTGCCGCGGATGAGGCATGACGATGGACGTGACAATGGGCGATACGTTATGGACACTCCTGAACGCCGGCGGCAATTTGCAGTGGCGTGAGCCGGGGTTTTTATGGGCGATTTTTTTGCCGTTGGCCTTCTGGGGGTTGCGGCATCTGGCACACAATCGACGCAAAGCCGGCTATGCGGATGCGCATTTGTGGGAGTGGGTTGAAGTCCGTTCCGAGCAAATGGCGGCCCAAAGCGGCGCTTCCGTTTTCGGTTATCTCCTGAGAATGCTTCGCAGTCCTTTTTTTGCGCTGTTTCTGGCGTGGGTTATGATGACGCTGGCGCTGGCCGGGCCGCGCGTATTGCAGCCGGCCGAAGAGCAGAGCGGTCGTGCCGGTGTGGATGTATTGGTGATGATGGATCTGTCGCACTCCATGACCGCGCAGGATGTTTACCCCGACCGTTTTCAGCAGGCCAAAGCGGTCGTGGAATCCCTGGCAAAGCAGTTGCAGAACAATGACCGTTTGGCGTTGATGGGCTTTGCCGGGCAGGCGCATCTTTACAGCCCGCTGAGTTTTGATCGTCGGTTGTTTGCTCATGCGTTGGGGTTGATGCAGCCCGACCAATTGCCGACACAGGGCAGTTGGCTGGAGTTGGCGACCGTTCAAGGTGTCGAACACATGCAGCAGACCGCCGATCAGGCCAAGGTGATGGTGGTGCTGACCAATGGTACGCCGCCCTTTTGGCAGGCGCCGATATTGCCTGAAGCGTATCAGGCGTTGAGCCAGGATTTGCGCGCGCAAACGACGGGTGTGAATGTGGTGTGGGTCGGCGTAGGGTTGCCCGCACCGGCAACGCTGCCGGATGCTTCGCACAAAAGCGGTCAAATGCACGCCAACGGCATTCTGGTGCAAAGCCGTCTGGAAGAGAACAGTCTTAAAAACTGGGCGCAAAAAACGCAGGGAACCTATTTGACGGCATCAAACCAAGCTGGGTTTAGCGAAGCTTTGCTGGAAGCGGTCAGCCGTGTGGCCGCGCCACGCGTGTTAACCGATGAAAGCGCCCATTGGCAGGAATTGTCGGCGCCGTTGATGCTGTTGGCTTTGGTGGCGATGTGGTGGGCATTTTATCCTGTGAAATGGCGGCTTTCCAAAGCAGTGCCGGCGGTGCTGGCAGTTATGTGGAGTACGCAGTGGGGCGGTTTTGATCATGTCGTTATGGCGGATGACGCGATTGCGCAGAAGCAGCAGGCGTTTGCGGCTTACAGCCAAAACGATTTTGAACAGGCCACCCGTCTTTATGATCAGGGACGCGACTTCGACAGCTTGTTTGGTGCGGGATCGGCAGCCTACAAAGCGGGCGATATGGAGTCGGCGGTGAGCTATCTGCGCGAAGCTGCTTGGTTGGCGCCGGAGGATCGTTCGCGTGCCGCGGCGTTGTTTAATCTGGGTAACAGTTACTATCAGGCGAATTTGC
>JACXUQ010000157.1 GCA_014763835.1 Thiotrichales bacterium | reverse complement strand
GCCGGCCCGGTCGAAGAAGTCCTCACGCAGGAAAATCTGCACAAAACCTACGGCGGTCGCCTGTCGCTGTTGAACGAACTGACCGAAGCTATGTACCGCAGCCGCCTGAACCAGGCACACGAACACGACTAAATCGAGCACGACTGAAAGCATGCAGGACTTTACCTTACTCAATCAACCCGATGCCTGGGAACTCTGGCTCGCCTTCTGGCGCTTCGAGGACATCAACGCCCTGTGGGTGCTAATGGGCAGCTTGCTACTGGGTATGGGCGCGGCGGTGATCGGCGGTTTCGCTTTCCTGCGCAAACGCTCTTTGATCGGTGATGCGTTGGCGCACGCCGCCCTGCCCGGTGTCATGGCCGCCTTTTTACTTTTCCACAGCCGCGATCCGTGGATCATGTTCAGCGGTGCTCTGGCGAGCAGTTTTATCGGTTTTTTCATTATCGACTGGCTGCCCAAACACACCAAAATCAAACCGGATGCCGCGCTGGCGATCACCCTCTCCTTCTTTTTCGCCCTCGGCCTGATGCTGCTTTCCTACATTCAAGGCTTGGAAGTCGAAAACAAAAGCGGGCTCGATAAAATCCTCTTCGGCCAGGCTGCCGCCATGACGCAGGACGATATCCGCCTGCTGGGCTATGTCACCGTCTTTATTCTGCTCGTCGTGACCCTGTTCTTCCATAAGTTTCGTCTGATCGCCTTTAACCGCCTCTATGCGCAAAGCCTGGGCATCAATATCGCCTTCTACGAACTCGTATTGGCACTGCTGATTGTGATGGCGGTGGTGGTCGGACTGCAGCTGGTTGGCGTGGTATTAATGGCCGCCGTGCTGCTGACGCCGATGGCGGCGGCACGCCTGTGGAGTGACAATCTTAAAGTCATCTTATTGATTGCCGGCGCCCTCGGTGCGCTGAGCGCACTGATCAGCACGCAAATCTCCTATCTGGCACCGGCCATGCCGACCGGCCCGTGGATGGTCGTCAGCCTGGCCATCCTGTTTGTGGCGTCACTGCTGTTTGCGCCGCAGAAAGGGCTGTTGCAACGCGCCTGGCAGCAACGCCGTTTGCGTCACAAGGTCGCCGAAGAGAATCTGCTGCGCACCCTTTATAAACTTTGTGAACGCGGTGATTTCCATACGCGCTCTTTCAGCCTGGCCGACATTCAGGCACTGCGCGCCATGCCGGTCAGCCGCCTGCAGATTCATTTGCAGCGCCTTGCCAAAAACGGCCTGGCCAGCCACTGCCCGCAAGGCTGGTGCTTGACCGACGCCGGTTTTGAACAGGCCACCCTGCTGACGCGCCGTCACCGCTTGTGGGAAAGTTATTTGAGCGAACGTGCCGACCTCACACCCGAACAGATTCATCTGCAGGCGGAACGCATCGAACACATCCTCACCGATGAACAGAGCCGCCAGATCGAGGCGGAACTGAGCTCAACACAACTTGATCCGCACGGCCAACCGATTCCGACCGCCACTGCAAAAGCGGGGGAGACGAAATGACGACGTTTATTCAAGACCATATCTCAGATCTTTGGATTCTGGCGACCGCCTCTTTGGTGGCCGTTTCCTGCGCGCTGGTTGGCGTATTTCTGATTTTGCGCCGCCAGTCGCTGATGGGTGACGCCATCAGCCATTCGGTTCTGCTGGGCATCGTTCTGGCGTTTTTGTTGAGCGGCACGCGCGACCTGACGATTCTGTTGGGCGGGGCCGTCGTTATCGGTCTAATCACCGCCTGGCTCAGCGACACCCTTCACAAAGTCGGCAACTTGCAAAAGGATGCCGGCATCGGCATTGTCTTCACGCTGTTTTTTGCCATTGGCGTGATTCTGATTTCGCTCTATGCCGGACAGATCGACCTGGATCAGGAGTGTGTGCTCTATGGTGAAATCGCCTTTGTGCCTTTCGACACCCTGATCTGGGGCGACATGGAAAACGGCATTGATTTGGGGCCGCGCGCCTTCTGGAGCATCAGCATTGTTTTCGCACTGGTACTTGCCAGTATCTGGATCGCATTCGGGCGCCTGCAAACCGTGGCCTTCCACCCGAGCCTGGCCGCCTCCTTGGGCATTAACGTTTTATTCTGGCACTACTTTCTGATGACCCTGGTGTCGCTGACCACGGTGGCCTCATTCGACGCGGTTGGTGCGATTCTCGTCGTTGCGCTGCTGGTGATTCCGGCGACCAGCGCCTATCTACTGGCCACATCGCTCAAGAATATGTTATGGCTTGCCGCCGCCTATGCGGAAGGGGCGGTATTGACGGGTTATGCATTGGCATTCTGGCTGGACAGCTCCATTTCCGCCTCGATTGCGGTCTGCGCGGGTGGCCTGCTGTTTTTAACGGTCACTGGATTGCAAATCCATAAACTGCGCCTGCAAAAGCAGACCGTAAAAACCATCGCGTAAAAATCCAAAAGAAAACTCAACAGGCCGGGTCGCTGTCCCCGGCTATTGATGTTGCGCCTGCAATAACGGCAGCAGGGTGTTTTCAATATAATCGGCCACCCCCTCTTCGGCATTGGATTTGGCGATCACCGGATTGCGGATCAAGGCTTTGACCGCATCGGTCGCATTATCCATTACCACGCGGTGGCCGACGAGATTGAGCATCTCCTTGTCATTCATGCCGTCGCCCATCGCCACTGTTTCTTGTGCCTCAACGCCGATTTGCGCCAAAACCCGCTCCAACGCCCGCCCTTTGGAGACACCGTAATTCATGATTTCCAGATATTCCGGCGAGGTGAAGGTAATACTGAGTTGACCATGAAAATGCTGCTGCAACAGCTTCTCCAACGGCACCAAGGCGGCATGCTCGGCGGTGAAATAGATTTTGTCGATATGGCTCAAATCGAGGGCGCTGAAATCGCTTAACTGGTACTCAAAGCCCGAGGCGTCGTGAATGGCCAGCAGCTCCTCGTGCGGCTCCTCCACCAGCCACAGATCCTGCTTGTAGAGATTGCGATGAATTTCAAAACCGCGCGACAATGTGAGCACCTGCGCCACCAATTCGGCCGGCATGTGATTCTCATAGAAAATATGACCGTCCTGATTATGCACGCGCGCGCCGTTGGAGGTAATCAGATACATCGGTACGCCGAGGCGTTTGGCAAGCAGGTACACATCTTCATAATGCCGCCCGGTAGCCAGCATAAATTGTGCACCGGCCGCCACCAAGGCCTGCACGGCCGCCACGGTACGCGGGGTGATTTTGTGATTGTGGTTCAGTAAGGTACCGTCCAGATCGCACACCACCAGCCGGACGTTTGCAGCCGGGGAATCGCGAATTGAAGGGGTTTCAGTTGAGGCTTGCATCGTGTTTTCAGTCTATTCAACGTTACATCACAAAACGTCAGTGCAAGGCAAGTGCCAGTCCTGAAGATTATCTGCAATGCGGTTTTTTCTTTGCTGACGCCCCCTTACCTGCGCCAACCCTAAAGCGGCCATTTTGCCTTGAAATGGAGGGGGAATCAATCTTGATGAGTTATCAAGAAAACCAGCTAAACACTTTAAACTGACTGCGGATGAGCCAAAGCCAGCTCTTGAGCGGTCACGAAACGGGTAATCAGCGCCAACTGATCCGCATCGAGATGCTCAAACTCGAAGGCCACCCGATAATGCGACGTTTTATCAGACGTCACCGCCTGAAGCGAACTTGCCGGAGCCGTCCCGTCTTCCTCCAAACGTAGCACATTGACGACACGTGCATCCACTACCAGCGGTTGCGACTCTATCTGTAAAAACAGCACTACTTGTTCGGATACCTCATAATCATCCGGCGTATGCATGGCGATGCCCCCCACACTCAAATTGGCCTGCTGCAACGCCCACTCCGCCGGTTGCGGTACGCCGTCACCATAGCGCTTGAGTTGCCGACAGGCCGATTCAGACAAGTTCAACTTGGCAACTAGCGCGACTAAAACCTGGGAAAGCCAATTCCCCTGTTGCGCCAACGTATCCAAATTATGCAAATAACTCTCCGCCGAAAAAGGCCTCACCAGCTTATCGCCGATGTACAAAACCCGGTCGCTGTGACTGCATTCGGCCATGAGCAGCAGAAAGTGGATCAACCTCTCAACATGCCGGTTAAAAGCCTGCATCAAAGGATACACCTTGGATTGCCGCAACGCCTCATACTGCAGCGGCGCCAGAGCCTGGGCCCGCCGCTCGCGGAATTCGGCGTGCTCCAGCGG
>JACXUQ010000156.1 GCA_014763835.1 Thiotrichales bacterium | reverse complement strand
GTTGGCAGAGGACCATTAATCGGCGATGTGGTTGCAGCTGCCGTGATTCTTGCAGATGATTGCCAACTGCCGTTAATGGACTCCAAAAAACTCTCTGAAGCCAAACGTAACCTGTTAAACGAACAGATCAAAGCACAGGCAGTCGCTTATGCGGTTGCGGTAGCGACACCAGAAGAGATTGATCAGCTCAATATCTTAAATGCCACTCTGCTGGCCATGCGCCGAGCGGTGGAAGAGGTGGTGCGACAGGTAGGTGATGTGGCGGAAGTGTTGGTTGACGGTAATCGCTGTCCGCAACTATCGCACCGTTGTCAGGCGATTGTCAAAGGGGATGCCAAGATTCCCGCCATCAGTGCAGCCTCTATCCTGGCCAAAGTGCATCGCGATACCCAAATGCTCGAGCTGGATGCATTGTATCCGCACTACGGCTTCGCGCAACACAAAGGCTATCCGACCGAACAACATCTTGCGGCTATACAAAAACACGGTCTGATTGCCGGTTATCGTAAGTCCTTCAAGCCGGTTAAAGCGCTTTGTGGCGATGCATTAACCGGGTAAACAAGACAAAAAGTTTTTGCTTGATGAGGCAACTCACAGTATATTTTCAAGAAATCATAGTAGCGATAGCGACATCCCGCTTTTACAAAGGTTAACCGCATGAGCACGACTTTAGAACAGGTTGAAAAAACAGCCCAGTTAAGCAAAAACAATCAGATGAGCCTGATGATTTTTCAGGTTCAGTTTCCCAAAGAGACTAAAACGCCGGCCTATTACGGTTTGAATGTCTTCAAGGTCCGCGAAGTGCTGGAAGCGCGTGCCTATGAAATCTCACCGATACCCGATTCCAATCCGCTGGTGGAAGGCATGATCGAGCTACGCGGTGTTTACCTGCCGGTAATCGATCTGCCCAAATGGATGGGCTTTGAAATGACGCCCGAAGAGCGCGACAAGTCGATTATCATCGTCTCCGATTTCAGCCATAACTTTGTTGGACTGCGCGTGGCGCACATTCACGGCGTGGAAGAGAAGAATTGGACCGATATTCACCCGGCCGCGAACTACAAAGTAGATGTTAACACCAACCAGGTTGTTAACCACACCTATCTGGATAACAGCGAAACCCTGTGCTTTATTCTGGATATTGAGAAATTGCTGATCGAAGCCATGCCCGCTGTGGCAGAAAAAATCTTTTCATCCGCCAAAGCCATCCAGAACAATGCGTTCAAATTCCATCCGCAGATGCATGAAAAAACCATCCTGTTTGCGGAAGACAGTCAGGCTATTCAGAAATACATGGGCATGGTATTTGACCAGCTGCAGCTGAAGCATAAAGCCTTCGATAACGGTCGTCTGCTGATTGACTACATCAACTCCCTCGACAATCTCGACTCCATTGCGATTGTTTTCACCGACTTGGAAATGCCGGTAGCTTCCGGCCATACGGTTATTAAGGAGCTCAAGTCCAATCGTGCCACACGGCATCTGCCGATTGTTGTGCACACCTCCATGACCAGTGAAAACAACAGCCGTGAAGTCTTAAGCATGGGTGCGGACTACTTTATCGGCAAGGTCGACACCGACCTGATTCTGGATGTAGTTGGTCAGATTGACGAGAAACTGTTTGGCAGTAAAGCAAACGGCTAAACGATCGATGGATTGGGGTTTCCGAATACACAACCCCTAAAACAAAAAAGGCGCCTGATCAGGGCGCCTTTTTTCTTCCTAAGAAGCGGTCAGATTAACGCTGACGAGCTTTGAACTTAGGGTTTGTTTTGTTGATTACGTACACTTTACCGCGACGCTTAACAACCTGACAGTCTTTATGACGTGTTTTAGCAGATTTCAATGATGATAGGATTTTCATTATTTTATTTCCATAATTATGGTCTATATTCAAAAGCCAAAGGGTAAACCCGGTCGCTTTTAGCTCAAATTTGAAGCGCCGTATATTACTGGTTCAAGGATGTTTTGTCCAGCCCTCCAGCTAAAAAACCTTAAAAATAAAGACCTTTGCATATATTTCGCATACGTTAAACCAACTGATTCTGGCAAAGAGGCTAAACCCGCCTCTTTTTGAATCGGGTTTTAAAACTCAACAGGCCGGGTCTGATTCAGTATAATCTGACCCTTGTATCAATTTCGGCACCTAATTTTTCGGCTCGGCGCATGGCAAAAAAACAGCAGACTCCGCTTACAATCGAATCCGTTATGGGAGAAGAGGGTACCCTGGCCGAATCGGTAAAGGGCTACAAACCGCGCCAATCCCAATTGGATATGGCACATGAAGTCGCTGAGCTGATTGAAGCCCAATCCACGCTTTTGGCAGAAGCGGGCACCGGAACCGGAAAAACGTTCGCCTATTTGGTGCCTGCGCTGCTCAGCGGCAAGAAAATCATTATCTCCACCGCCACCAAAACCCTGCAGGAACAACTGATTCAAAAAGATTTGCCGTTGTTATTGAAGGCCACGAAAACCCACGGCAAGGCACGCTTGCTCAAGGGACGCGATAACTACCTTTGTCCGCAGCGTCTGGAACTCACCGAAACCACCGAACAGCACAGCCGGGAAGACTGGAAAAAACTCGGCATCATCCGCAACTGGTCAGAAAAGACACGCTTAGGCGACCGGGCAGAACTTTCGGAAGTAGCTGAAAACGATCCCATTTGGCGCAAAGTTTGTGCGCGGCTTGAGTTTTGCCAGGCGGCCGAATGCCAAAGCGAAAAGGGCTGTTTTTATCCGCATGTTAAAGAACTCGCTAGCGATGCACAAGTATTAGTAGTTAATCACCATCTCTTCTGCGCCGACCTGTCGCTGCGGGAACAAGGTTTTGGCGAATTGCTGCCTGAAGCCGATGTCTATATCTTTGACGAAGCCCATCAACTGCCGGACATTGCCGCGCAATTTTTGGGTTTCTCCATTACGCGTGGGCAATTGGAAGAACTGGTGCGCGACATTCGCCATGCTCAGAAGATCGAGGCGCCGGACAGCAAGGATGTCGCCGATTTGGCGCTACGCTTTGAGGAACAGGTCAAGCAATTCAACGAAACGCTCGGCAAATGGGAAAAACGCTGGACATGGGAACAACTCGAACGCGAGGCGGCTTTTATGGAGAGCAGCAAACGCCTGCGCAATCAATTGGAATTCATGGCCGACAGCCTCAAAACGATTACCGAAAGGGGTAAACAACTCACCGCCGTTTACAAACGCGCCAAAGAATTTCAGGAGCAGCTACAAGAGTGGTTCAGCACACACTCCGAAAATCAGATTCGCTGGATTGAGTCTTCACAGGCACGTTTCAAGCTTAATTTGACGCCGCTTTCTGTGTCAGCGGCCTTTAGCCGGCAGCGCGAGGCGATCGGCGGTGCCTGGCTTTTTACTTCTGCGACCTTGAGTGTGCGTAATCAATTCGATTATTTTGCCAATCGACTGGGGCTTGGCGAGGCCAAATCGGTGCGCTGGCCAAGTCCTTTTGATTATGCGACCCAGGGCGTGGTCTATCATCCGATCGGCCTGCCGGACCCGCGCGACCCCAACTATATCAAAATCTGTCTGCGTGCTGCCTGGCCGTTACTCAAGGCGAGTGAAGGCCGTGCCTTTATGCTGTTTACCAGCCACCGTGCCATGCAGGAAGCCTATGCCTTGCTCAAACCGCACTGGGACGGCAAATTGCTGGTGCAGGGCGAATCCCCAAAACTGGTGCTGCTCAATCAATTCAAAAACAACGAGCGGGTGATTTTGCTGGGAACTAGCAGCTTTTGGGAAGGCGTGGATGTCAAAGGCGAAGCCTTGAAACTGGTGATTATCGACCGCATCCCGTTTGCGCCACCGGATGACCCGATTGTGCAGGCGCGTGAAGCCTACCTGAAACAAAAAGGGCTCAATGCCTTTGCGCATTTTCAGTTGCCTGAAGCGGTCATTGCCATGAAGCAGGGGGCCGGGCGCCTCATTCGCGATTTGGATGATTACGGCGTGCTGATGCTGTGCGATCCAAGATTAAGCAATAAGGGTTACGGGGCGACCATACGCGAGAGTCTGCCGGCGTTCCCCTGGGTGTATGAACCGCAAGCGGCGATCGACAAATTAACCGCGCAACAGCCGCAAAAACCTTCATAATGAGAGCTTTGCACGAGTGGGGCGCGAGAGAAAAATGAGGAAAAAATTGGCTGATTGTGGCGGAAAACGCAGCTAATAGCTGGCTATTAGCAAGTT
>JACXUQ010000155.1 GCA_014763835.1 Thiotrichales bacterium | reverse complement strand
ACTTGCTAATAGCGAGCTATTAGCTGCGTTTTCCGCCTCAACCAGCCAATTTTTTCCTCATTTTTATTTCGCGCCCCACTCGTGCAAAGCTCTCTATTATAAAAAGATTTGAATCCAATAACCCTGCCTAATAGCCACACTAATTCAAGGATTATGGTATGTTTTGTGGATAAAAGTGGCGCGTGTCCTCAAAGAGACCGGCGCCGATCCGAACCACCTCAAGCTTGAGTTGACCGAATCGGTGACCGTCAAGGATCTGGAAACCACCATCCGCACCATGAACGCGTTACGCGATATCGGCGTGCGCTTCTCCATCGACGATTTCGGCACCGGCCACTCGTCGCTGTCCTATCTGAAGCGTCTGCCGTTGTCGCAGCTTAAAATCGACCAGTCGTTTATCCGCGACCTCACCGTCGATTCGGACGATGCGATTATCGTCAAAACCATTATCGCCATGTCCAACACCCTCAAACTCGAAGTGATTGCCGAAGGGGTGGAAACCATCGAGCAGAAAGAGTTCCTCAAAGAGAACCACTGCAATGTGTACCAGGGGTATCTGTTCAGCCCGCCGGTACCGCTGGAGAAATTCGAGAATCTCGTCAGAACCACCCAGGAGATTCATTTTCTCGATGCCTGACCCGGCCTGTTGAGTTTTTTAAGGCGGTTTTTGTGCCGCTTTTCAAGAACTCAAACGGACGTCAATTGAGTTCAACCCAGCGGTCCGCATCGCTGAAATAGAGCACCCATTTCTGCGGCAGCGCCACGCCTTTTTGCATTTTGTCCAGTTCCGCCAGCAAGCTGCCGTAACGCTCTAGCTGCGGCAGATAGAAGGCTCTTTTCTCGGCAATGAAATCGGCCAAATCCACTGCATCGCCTTCAAAAATACTGGTCTTGTAGTCCACAATCCAACGCGTTCCCTGCATATCCACAAAAGTGCGGTCGACAATATGGTGCGCAATCTCGCCGCTTTCCCGATCAACCGAGGTCAGCGGATATTCGCAACGCGCCTCGTCATGGTCGGCACTCAAGGCCCAGCGCACCTGCGGGTTGGCCAGCGCCTGCTGCAACGAACGAAGCACGCGTGCCTCTGCCTCGTCCAATAAACGCCCCTGCAGCCCCTTATTCTGCAACCACAGACGATACATTACACGCTGCCGTTCGATAAATTGGCCATCCCATTTGGCCACGCCGCCCTGCGCGGCCTGCTCCAGCAACAGATGCAGCAGATTGCCCACTTCGGTATTTAACAACGCACGATCGCTATCGATAAACGGGCCGGCCTGCTCGGCGGCCACTGATGCATTGGCGTCGCCCACCCGCGCCTGCGCTTCGAAAACCGCTGTTTCAGCCGATTCATAGGGGTGCGGCAGCCAGGCAAGCAAACTCTCCCGCTCCAGCGGCAAGCGGCTGATACACGGCAAAGGCGCCTCCAGATCGAGCATTTCCTCCGGCGTGTCATAGGCGGCCGCCAAGGCCTCGAACTCGCTGCCGACACAACACCACAGCGGCGCCAGCAAACTGCCTTTGGGCGCTTTCGGCAAGGGTTCTTTGTCGGAGAGTTTGAAATTCACCTGGCCGAACAGATGCAGCTGGCGTTTGGCACGCGTGGCCGCCACATACAGCAGACGCGCCAGCTCGTAATCGCTTTTTTCCTGCTCGAAACGCTGCAGCAATTCGCTTAACAGGGCACGCGGCTGGCCTTTCTGATCCAAAGGAGCAATCACCAAATGTTCCTGCTCTTCTCCGTCGCGGGTCTTGCCCAAAAACTGCAACCAGGAGACCAGCTGGCGGTCATCGCCTTTGGGCGCGCGTCCCAAACCGGGCAAGATCACCGTATCGAATTCCAGGCCCTTGGATTTATGCATGGTCATCAACTCAATGCGCTGGCTTTCTGGCGAGGTATCCGCACCGGCATAGAGGTCGGCCAGCAGTTCATCCAGCCGTTTGGCGGTAAGCGCCTCGCCATCGACTTTGGAGAGTGTCTGCCAGAAAACCTCCATATTATCCAGCGCCGTGGCGTTCTCCACGCTGTGCGCGCCGTCCAGTTGCCACCAGCACTCCCTGACCACCTGCGAAAACGGCAGACTGCCCACTCGCAACAGGGCATTCTGCAAAACCGGCAGCGCCGCGCGCAAACGCACCTGCCCCTCGGGCGTCAACTTTGTCGATTCAGCGCTTTCCGGCTGAATCAGCGCCCATACCGTCTGCGAGAAATCGTGTCCGAGCAAAGCGTGCAGATCAGGCAGGTTCAATCCCACCAGCGGCGAGCGCAGCAACGCAATCCAGGCGGGCCGGTCGGCCAGATGCAACAAGGCACGTGCCAGCGCCACGCCATCCTGAATCTCCTGACGCGCCTGCAACCCTTCCAGTTCAACCGCGCGGAAACCGATGCCCTGCTGTTTTAACAGCATCGCAATGCCCACCAGACTGGAACGGCTGCGTCCCAGCAGGGCAATCTTGCGCTGCGGTTCATCTTGCAGTTCGTGCAGACGCTGCTTGATCAGTTCGTAAACGGCCACCGCTTCCGCCTCGGCCGAACGGTTCAATGCCCAATGGGTTGTTACCGCCGGAGAATCGTCCTCCGAAAACGCCAGCGCCTCGCTGAAACGCACCGCCCCGGTTTCGATCTGGTCGTGTTTGGGGAAGACCTGCTTGAAGTGGCGGTTGACCCACTCGACCACGCCGCGACTGGAGCGGAAATTGACCGTCAGATTCAACGGCGTCAAAGCGACCTCGCCGATTTTGCCGCGCCATGCCTTGAGGAAATTGCCCACCTCCGCTTCACGGAAGCGGTAAATGGATTGCATCGGATCGCCGACGATAAACAGGGTTTTGCCGTCGCCGTCCTGCCAGCCGGCCAGCAGTTTGGCGATCAGCGCATACTGCTCGGCACTGGTATCCTGGAATTCGTCCACCAACAGATGATGGATCTGATAGTCGAGCTGCTGTGCCAGTTCGGTCGGCTCCAACTCACTGCCCAACGCCTGGCTGGCCGCCTGCGCCACCTCGATGAAATCGGCCTGTCCCTCGCTTCTGAACACCACCTTCAAATAAGCGGCGGCCAATGTCAGCAGCTGCACCAAGCCTTGCAGCGTCTGCCACTGCGCCGCGCTGTAATGCGGATCGGGCAGGGTTTTCAAAAACGCCAGACTCTGCTCGATCTGTTCGCTGTAGGGTGCGGCACGCAAGCCTTCGAGCACATTCACAAAGCGCTCTTTGTTGTCCTTGGCCTCGCCCTTGCCGCTCGGAAAACCGACATTTTTGGTCACCCCCCCCGCCTTGCGCAAAGCGCCTTCTTTGGTCAGCAGCCACTCCGCCAGCACGCGCCACTGCGGCAGGTCGGCAAGCTGATGCCCCAACGGCCAGGCGCCGCATAATGCCTGCAGCTGCGGCTGGTCATTCGCCTGGGCGTAATCCGCCAGTTCGCAGGCTTCGGCCAACAGTTCGCGCACGCCGCTCAGATGCGCCACATGCGTGCGCAACTCCTGCTCTACCAGCAGGCGCAATCCCTGCTCCAGTTCATGCCGCGCCGCATCACCCTGCAACCCCACCAGATTTTTCATCCACTGGTCGCGTTTTTTCAGCATGGTCACCAACAGGGTTTCGGCGCTCTGGTAACGGCCGTTTACCAGTCGCAGCAGATTGGCCATCGCCTCACCGGCCGAGACATCCTTTAGCGCCAGACGCGCCGCCTGCACATAGAGCGCATCGGCGCGCTCCAGCAGTTGCGGCTGCGCGCCCATACGCGACAGCAGCGGCATCTGTCCGACCAGAAAGCCGTTCATACCGTCAATGGTCTTGATGCGCAGACGGTTAGGGTTTTCCAGCAACGCCCAACCCAACAGCTCGTTCTGCTGCAACGCCTTTTGCGCCAGCAGCCAGCTATTGCGCTCAAACAGAGAGGCGTCCGCCAGCGGCTCGGGCTGAAGCCCTTTTTTCAAGGCCGCGATAATCCGTTCGCGCATCTCCGCCGCGGCTTTTTTGGTGAAGGTCATCGCCACGATTTTCTCGGGCTGGTCGACCTGCGACAGCAATGCCAGAAAGCGCTGGGTCAGCAATGCTGTTTTGCCCGACCCAGCCGGTGCCTGCACAATAAACGACGCATGCGGATTGACGGCTGCAAAACGCGCTTCGCCGTCCGCCAGCGCCAAATCGGGCGCAATGCCCAGCCATTCATACCAACTTTGCTGACTCATTCCGCACTCTCCGTC
>JACXUQ010000154.1 GCA_014763835.1 Thiotrichales bacterium | reverse complement strand
GGGAAGCCTATCCAAAACAAAAAAACGGAATACTTAAGAATTTTCAGTAATGACATGTTCGCTTTTGGATGAATGATTATGGTTAGTTTGGGACTTTCGTTGCAGCATAGCCTCCTGGAGCCTTTCCGAAAAACCTCCTCTAACCGGATCGGTGACCACAACAGGCTCTTTCAATTCGTGCAAAGTGGAAATTTTGCTACTGGTGACCCCCACCAAAATTTGCTCGCTACCCACTTGAAGCAACAAGATTCGTTCCCGCTGTCCAACCGACAAGGCACCCAATACCTTAAGGTTTCCATCCGCGACGCCAGGAAAACGTCCATAACGTCGCAATAGCCAGGCAGAGATAAAGATAATCAACAATACCAAAATCAAAGAAAGCATAATCTGCACAAAGTAATCACTCGGCTGCGACAAACTCGCGCCGATCTGACTCATTTCCGCTTTGGATTCTTCGGCCCGAACCCATAAAGGCTGAAAGGCCGCCAGAAAGACAAAAAGAGGTTTTAAAAAACCTCTTTTGCCGTTCAAGAATGCCTTTTTACACTTCAGCGTCATCATTACTTCAACTTTTTAATTCGATCCTGTGGACTGATAACATCCGTCAAGCGCACACCAAACTTGTCGTTAATCACCACAACCTCGCCGTGTGCGATCAATGTACCATTTACAAGCAGATCAAGCGGCTCGCCCGCCAAGCGGTCCATCTCAATAACAGAGCCCTGAGTATAAGATAATAAATTGCGAATAGATACTTTCGTGCGGCCGATTTCCAACTGCAATGTCACGGGAATATCCAACAGCACATCAAGATCAACTTTCTCGCCGCCGCTGCCACGGCTCTCAGAAAGGGCATCCAACGAAGATTTCGTTGCGGCTGCTTCCGCTTCTGCCTGTTCGTTCAAGGCTGCCCCCCATGGATCATCTTCGGCTGCTGCTTCTGCCTCCGCCTGTTCTGCCAGAGCATCACCCCACGCACTCAAATCATCTTGATCACTCATCATACCACTCCTTGACATTCTCAATCCTGCGTTCTTGATAAGCAGGATGATGCAAAATCTTCTCTATTTTAATCGCTTTCTTATTGCGGCTTTCACCCAATTTACCATGCAGAATGGAGATTCCTTCCGCCTTGACCGTAATCTGTTTTGGCATTTCGATCGGAATAATGTCGCCCTTCTCCATCTTCATCAAGTCACTGATATACATCTGCAATTCCAATAGATTGGCGCTCAGTGAAATTTCGACATTCTTTGCCTCTTCCTTAAGGGTGCGTGACCAGCGATTGTCGCTTTCACCCTGAAGATTTTGCATCCCCTCTTCGAGCTTGTCGCGAATCGGTTCCAGCATGGCATAGGGCATGACAATGTCGACGCGCCCTTCAACACCTTCAAAACGAACGTTGATAGGACTGACCACGATCATATCCGTGGGATCGACAATTCCGGCAAATTTCGGATTCATCTCCGAATGCATGTATTCCACTTCGATATCCATGACCGGCCCCCACGCCTTGCGCAGGTTTTCGGCAGAAATATCTAAAATGCTGCGAACCATACTCATCTCAACCGGCGTGTATTCCCGCCCCTCGATTTTAAAAGGCAGCAGGCCAGTGCCGCCAAAATAGATATCCACCGCCGTGAAAATCAGTTTGGAATCCAAGGTAAACAACGACACGCCATTTAAAGGATTAATACGGTAAATATTAAGGCTGGTGGGTACAAAAAGGTTGCGCAGATAATCAATCATCTTGATGATCTTGACCTCGCCGGGGGTGACCTCGACACTGGCCATAATCATTTCATTGAAATGGCGCTGAAAGCCACGGGCAAAACGCTCGTTGATGATATCCAAGGCAGGCAAACGACCACGAACAATACGTTCCTGATTAGTAAAGTCATAAACTTTCGCTGACGTGGTTCCTGCCGAATCGTCACCTTCGGTTTCAATGTCGCCTCCGCCTACACCGCGGAGGAGCGCATCGACTTCATCCTGACTTAGAATATCATCCATCTAATCGGCCCTATAAGGTTTATTGCATGACAAATCGCGTCATGTAGACATCTTCCAACAGATCGGGATAGATGTTGTGCTTTTCCAGAATTTTTTTGGCGGTCACTAAAATTTCTTCACGCAATTTGTCCGGTCCATCCGGTGTATTCAGAGCGTTGAAATGCTGGTTCCGCAGTAAACGTTGAATATCATTTTTCAGAATCGGGCGCAGATGCTCCATCTCTCCAGCATCGCCCACCAACTGTGGATAATAAGACATGAATTTCAAATCCACCGCCAGGAATTTAGCTTGTCCATCACCGTTAAAGTTCACCACAAACTTATCCATTGTAAAATAGAGCGGTGGCGAACCGGGCGCTGGCGGTTCAAACTGTTTGAACTTTGGCGAATAGGTTTTGGCATGTGAGTTTTCATCACCATGTGCATCTTCTCCATGCGCTTCTCCCTGCCCGCTTCCATGTTCGGCTGAGGCATGCATTTCCGTGCTGTTTGAAGCATCGCCCTCATCCTTGTGTCCGGCGTTTAATAACATAAACACCAGTACACCAATCCCCACCATCATCAGAATCATAATCACCAGCAGAATGATAATAACTCCCTTACCACCACCGCTTTTTTCTTTTTCTTGCACCTCTTCCGCCATCTCAATCATCCTTTTATGAATATTCGTTAAAACCGTCTGCTATCGCGCATGTGGATTTGCCAGCTGTTCATTCAGGTTTTCCAACTGCGGCGCTTCACTGAGGCTTTTCAGACGGCTCTCAGCGTCCTTGGACAGCACGATAATACTAATACGTCTATTGCGTGGATTATACGGATTTTCCTTATCAAATGGCACTGTATCGGAGAGCCCGACAACCTGCGCAATATGATTGGCAGCGACACCACCTTGCACCAATAAACGCCTTGCCGCGTTCGCCCGGTCAGCGGACAGTTCCCAGTTGGTGTACTCGGAATTGTCATGATAGCCCGATGAATCGGTATGCCCGGCTATGCTGATTTTATGGTCTGTATTCGCCAAAACCGAACCCACTTCCCTTAACAATTTAGCGGCATAATCCTTGGGTAAATCCACCCCTGAAGTGAACATCGGGCGCTTACGGTCGTCCAATATCTGTACCTGCAAACCATTCGGGGTGATATCGATTTTCAACTGTTCTTTAAGCTGCTGAAGTGTCGGATTCTGATCCACCTTGTTCTCCAAAGCGAGCTTCATCGCCTCCATTTGCGCCTTTTCTTCAGCCTTACCGGAGCCGTCTTCATTTCCCTCTTTACCTTTAGGTGCGTCCTGAAACCCGCCCATATCAATCATTGAATCAGAGGGGGAAGCGGAAGATTCGGATTCGATTAATTGCATCGGCGTCGCATCAATCACCGTCGGATCACGGAAATATTCCGCTATTACCTTCATCTCTTCATCATTGACACCGCCCAACACCCAAAGCATCAAGAAAAACGCGCAGCTAATAGCTCGCTATTAGCAAGTTTTTCAACAAAAATCAGGCTATTTTTAACCATTTTTATTCGTGTAGCCATCTCGTGCAAAGCTCTCTCTATGCATAACTCGGTTATTTTTGCGACTGCAAAAACTCATCAAACTCTTTAAAACTCGGACGGATCTGTCCGGGAATCGCTTTACGCCCAAACTCCACGGCCACTTGCGGTGCATAACCGTTCAAATTTGCCATCAGACAGGTCTTGATCACCGAATAGAACGCACTACCGGCATTGGCGCGGTTCGCCAAATCCGAAGAGATCGGTGCGACCACGCCATAAGCTACCAAAATACCCAAAAACGTCCCGACCAATGCCACCGACATATGGTGCGCAATCTCCATAGGACCGGCATCCAGATAGGTCATGGTAATAACAATCCCCAGTACCGCGGCAACGATACCGAAAGCCGGCAGACCTTCCGCCACCTTGCCGACAGCCTCGGAGGGCATCAACGCCTCGTGGTGATGAATATCCAGCTCCAGAAGCATCAGGTCTTCCAACTGATAGGGGTTGGAGGCACCGCTGATCATCAGACGCAGGTAATCACAAATAAAGTCCACCGCATGATGGTCATGCGCCACTAGCGGCGCACTGTTAAACAGTTCACTCGAATGGGGATCTTCCACATCCGCTTCGATCGACATCAACCCCTCACGACGCGCCTTGTTGAACAGGCGAAACATCAGACCCAGCAATTCCATGTGCAATTCTTTGGTATAGGGTGACGGTTTTACCAGGCCCAAACCGCCTGCAAAACCGGCTTTGACCACCCAGCCCGGGTTGGCAATGATATAAGCCCCCAAGGCACCACCACAAATGATGACGACCTCAAGCGGCTGAATCAGAATGCCAAAACTACCGTGCGGCAGATACCCGGCGAGCAGAGTACCAAATACGACTACCGTACCAATGATTGCTTTCATTTTTAAGTTACCTTTTTATTATTATCCTGCAATCGGAACGTCCATTACGACTTAATCAGTGAGGCCAAGGTTTCCTGCGCACTCTTCAGCTGGCTCAAATTACCGGCGATCTGATTCAAGGCCTCGTTGACACGCGTAGCCTGCATTTGCGTGGCTTCGACACGCTCCTGACCATGCTCCATCACCTGAACCGCATTGCGCGCACGTTGCTGCAACTCTTCAATAATCTTCTGAATTTCGGTGGTGGCCTGTTGAGTTTTTCCAGCCAAAATTCGCACCTCATCGGCTACCACGGCAAAACCGCGTCCATGCTCACCGGCACGCGCCGCCTCGATCGCGGCATTCAACGCCAATAGATTGGTTTGTTCGGCAATATCACGGATCAGCACCAACACCGTACCGATATTACTGCTGTCCTCTTCCAGTTTCTTGATTACACCGGAAGCGTGGGTAACTTCATTCGTCAGACCACCGACTTCGGCAATAACCTTTTCAACCGATTGCATACCGACTTTAGAATCCGCATTCAACAGCCCGACGACGGAAGCCAACTTATCCGACGTACTGGTGAGCTCTTCATGATCGACACCACTTGATGACTCGATTTGTGCGGGCATCGCCGACTGTTGCGCGTAGCACGCAGACAAAGTTTCATTCAGCTCTTCAACTTGACTTTCCAAATTGGCGATGCGCTCTTGTGCACTCTCTTCTGCGGCATTGGCCTCGACAATCTGGGTCTGCGCCTGCAACAAAACCTGATTCAAACTTTTCAGCAGTTTCGGATTGGTATTTTTGGATTGCAAACGACCATGAATATCACCGGAATCAAGCATCGCCTGCAAGTCTTCCAGCAACTCAGACTGCTCGCAGATAGCCGACTTGTTGCACCATACCAGATAAATCAAGGAAGCAACAATAACCGCCGTGACCACAACGGCAATCGCAACAAAACCTGACACCGGAATATCAGACGAGGCGGCCATGGCTGTGGCGGGCATAAACAGCGCAGTTCCCAACAACATATGCAAAAACTTCATTTTCTGCTCCTAAGCGTAATAATCGACAAGATTGTCGGTGGCATAGACAGTGGTGCTATGCGTTTCAGTCAAATCCATTTCATCCTGCAAAGCATTGGACGGACCACCTACAGCACGCCCCCGTCCCTGCTGTTCCTGCTGCTGGGCGAATTCACGCTGATCTTGGTTCACATTTACCGAACCCAGATCGATTCCAGCCTGTTCCATCAACTCTTTGAGACGAGGCATCGCCGCTTCCATCGCTTCGCGGGTAACGCCTTGCTGCGCCGTCATCACAACATGCACCTGCTGCTCCTTATCCAAATGCAGCTTGATTTGCACCGGACCCAATTTCTCAGGATTCAAGGTAATCTGTGCCTGCTGAACCTGATTATTTGCCATATAGACAACACGTTGCCCCAAAGCCTGCCCCCATCGAGGATGGGCAACCGGTAAACCGATTGACTGCAAACCTTGCGGCAACTGCCCGCGGCACTCCGCCGCTTGCGCCATTTGCATAAACTGCTGCTGCGTCGCCTGTCCCTGACTCTGCTGTCCAGAGTACTGCTGTCCGGAATGCTGTTGACCCGAATGCTGCTGGCCGCTGGCCGCCTGACCTTGTGCGCCATTTTCCTGTACTGCACCCATACGAGTCGCCGTATGTGCCGATTGCGGCGTCTCAACCTGACGGCTTTGCGCCCCCTCGGACTGGGTTAACACCGCCCCGGGCTTGTGCACAAATTCCGCTCTTTGCTGCTCTGCGAGTGCAACATCAGAATCTTTTCTGTCCGCAGGGGTTTGTAACTCAACCGGAGCCACGGCAGTTTTTTCCTTCTCCACAACCGGGGATTGAGCAACCCCGGAAGGAACCGTCATGACCGGTTTTTGCGAAACCTCTTCCTTCACCGCCGAATCAATATCCGCGCCCATCTCTGCGTTAGAGTCAACTGACAGAGCGTCGCTCTTGTCTACATTCAGATTTCCATCCACGTTTCGCGCGTTTTGCGCGATGTTAGAGCCATCGGATTTGACTGTTCCGGAAGCATTTATCTGTTTTTTTTCAAAAACATCGGATTCTAACAAATCTGCGGTTTTCATTCCAATGTCATCGTCTTCTCCCGATTCAGCGCGACTATTTGCAACTGCCTGCTCCGGGAGCCCTTGCGCAAAACCTACGGGGATGTGAATATCGCTGCCGCTTTTAATCGCCGATTGCGGCAAGTCCAATAACGGCACCGGCGCTAACACCGCCATATCTTCATCCGTCAGTCCATCATCGCGCGCCGAAAGAAGCGGCTCACTCAACATTGGCATCATCGGGACATTCTCCCCGATATTCGCATCCACCACCGAAAAATCAAATGGCAAAACACCCTGCGGAACGGCAGAGGCGGTTTGTTGCAGCCGATCATTGACCAATAACGGCGAGGACGCCGGCTTCTCTTCCAGCTTTAACAAAGAGGCAAAGATTCCCGGAAAGACACCCGACTTGGGCAAAGATTGCCGCTCACCACCTTGCAAAGCGGCTTGCGAAGCGACTATTCCAGGGGTTTGTACCGGAGAAAAAAGTTGTTCTAACATCACACTGCCCCCTCAGGCATTATTCTGTACTAAGGTTTTAGCAAGGAGCGTGCCGTAATGCTTTTTCGGTGAACATGAAAAGGGAATTTAGCCTACTTTCTGCCATGTTGCAGTGCTGAAAGCTCGTCGAGAAAACGTTGTTCGCGCTTATCCAACCCGGCCTGTTCAGATTGTTTGAGCTTGTCGCGAAGCTTTTGCAACGCCTTGAGCCGGGTTCGTTTTTCCAACCAAACCTGTCTGGCATGCTCGACAACTTCCGCCAATCTGCCGGTTTTTTCGGATTCGACTTGAATAGCCTGATGCAGTTTCGCCACAAAGGCCTGGGTGGAGAGCATTTGAATCGGTTGTATGACTCGGCCTTGCCCCACTGTGGATTGAGCGTACTCATCCACATAAGACTTGAGCTGATCCAACTGTGCCAAATGTTGCTGGTATTGCTGCTGGACGGCTGCCAAGGTTTTGACAGCTTTCTCTTCCTCGATTTGAGCCAGCTCCACCAGTGTCTGGATTTTTTGACTGCGCGACTTCAAACCCGACTCCACCTTGCCATGTTGAGAGCTTTGCACGGGTGGGGCGCGAAAGAAAAATGAGGAAAAAATGGCCTGATTGAGGCGGAAAACGCAGCTAATAGCTGGCTATTAGCAAGTTTTTC
>JACXUQ010000153.1 GCA_014763835.1 Thiotrichales bacterium | reverse complement strand
CTGTTCTCTCTGCTTTTAGGGGTGGCCTGTTCAGTTTTCGCGACGGAACCGATTCGCATCATGCAGGTCACCGATTATCAGCAGGATCAAATGCTGCTGTTTGATTCACAGAGCCAATTCCACCTGCCCGATTCGCTGATAGATGCCATCCATCACGAAGTGGCCCTGACCTTTCAAACCGAAATCGTGCTGACCGAGCACCAGCAAATCATGGGCGTCAAATACGACCGCCAACGCATCCGTGTGCAATACCATACCCTGTTGCAGTATTCCAATTTCAATAACCGCTATGTACTGCTGAACGAACGCAACAGCAATGTGGAATCTTTTAGCAACCTCAAAAAAGCCTTGACCACTTTGGGCACACTGGCCGCCTTTCCGGTCATTTCGTTGTCGGAACTGCACCCCGGACAAAAATACACGCTCAAACTGCGGATTCGTTTAAACCGCTGGCGCCTGCCGGCTCCTTTGGTGTTAAACTCACTGGTCGATAACGATTGGCAGCTCGACAGCGGCTGGTTTGAAACCACCCTCTACACTCCGAAAAGTTGGTTATGAAAATCTTCAATTGGCGCTTTATCAAACAATACGGTTGGCTTGGGCTGCTCTCCAGCGCGCTGCTGATTGCGCTGATTATGATGAGCCAGATTCTGCAGAACGCCTCCGAGTTCGCCGAAGCCTACTCCAGCCTGCTGTTTTTCACCTTTGCCGGCGCCAGCGTTCTGCTGGCCATGCTGATCCACACTTTATGGACACTCAAAAAGCGCTACGACCTGAAAACCCCGGGCATCCACATCACCGTCAAAATCACCGCCATTTTCACGCTGCTGATCGGCATTCCGGTGGCCATCATCTTCTATTTTGCCATCACCTTTATCCATCAGGGTATCAGCCAGTGGTTTGACGTAAAAACGGAAACCGCTCTGAGCAACGCCGCCGCACTGGTGCGCATGACGCTCGACAACAAAACCATCGATAGTCTCAACCTAACACTGAGCGTCGCCAAGGACAACCGCACGCTGCTGGCCACCTCGCCGTTTATCGGCGTGGGCACTCTGCGCGCGCAGCTCAACGCCCAGGAGGTTGCGCTCTATCACTCCAATCAGCAGCTCATCGCTTTTAACAGTCTGGACGAAACCGACATTCTGCCGATTCCGCCTGGCGACAACCTCTTCCAGCAGATCCGCCAGAAAAAAACCTACGCCGCAATCGAAACCATCCCCGGCACCTTGCGTGATCAGGAAATCATCCGCGTCATCATTCCCTTTTCCGATCTCGAACTGGCCGGCAACTACGCCTTGCAGGTGATTTTCAATATCCCCGGCAGCATTACCGAACTGGCCGAATCGGTCAAGGTCGCCTCCGGGCAATACAAAGAGCTCTCTTACCTCAAAGGGCCGCTCACGGCGAGTTTTACCCTGATTCTGTCGATGGTGCTATTACTCACGGTGGTGACCGCACTGCTGTTCACCGTTCAGGCAGTGCAGAACCTGACACGCCCGATCCGCACGCTGGCACGCGGCACCGCCCTGGTGGCACGCGGCGATTACAGCGTCAAAATGCCGGCCGACCGCCATGACGAATTCGGCAGTTTGATCGACTCCTTCAACGACATGATCCAAAAGATTGCGCAGGCGCGTAACGACATTAAAATCGGCCACCAGCAGACCGAGGTGCAGAAACTTTATCTGCAGACCATCATTCAGAACCTCTCCAGCGGCGTACTCACGTTTGATATGAACAAGCGCCTCAGAACCAGTAACGACGCCGCTGCAGCCATTCTCAACACCGACCTCAACCGCCACTTGGGCAAACGCCTGTATGAGATTTACGAACGCGAAGACAGCGGCCACCTCCATCCGCTGTTTGAGATGATCGAACCGATGTTCGATAAAGACGCCAAACCCTGGAGCCTGCAACACAAGTTCTCCTGCAAGCAAGGGCAGAAAATTCTGCTGCTGCACGGTTCAACGCTGCCGAGCCTCGACAAGAAGATCGGCGGCTACGTTATCGTTATCGACGACATCACCCAGCTGGTGCAGGCCCAGCTTAACGCCGCCTGGAGCGATGTGGCACGCCGCTTGGCGCATGAAATCAAAAACCCGCTGACGCCGATTCAGCTTTCCGCCGAACGCCTCCAATACAAACTGCAGGACAAACTGACGAACGGCGACCGCGATCTGCTGGAGCGCATGACGCATACCATTACCGAACAGGTCTCCACCATGCAAACCTTGGTACAGGCCTTCTCGGACTATGCCAATACGCCCGAAATACAGCTGCGCAAGACCGACATCAACCGCCTGATCGGCGACATCACCCTGATGTACCAGGGTTCCAACGCCAACTGGACGATCGAAAACCAGCTGGATCCGGAGTGCCCCTTTATCCGCGCCGATGCGTCGCGCCTGCGCCAGCTGTTGCACAATCTCATCAAAAATGCGATTGAGGCCACCGAGAACACCCCCTCACCGACCGTCACCGTGACCACCGAGTGCGCTATCAACGCCACCGACCTGGAAATCCGCATTTGCGACAACGGCCCGGGCATCGATGAAGAAGCGCAAAACTGGATTTTTGAACCCTACGCCACCGACAAACCCAAAGGCACCGGATTGGGCTTGGCCATCGTGCGCAAAATCGTCGAAGAACACAACGGCCAAATTCAGTTACACTCTACGCCCGGCGAAGGCACCTGTTTTATAATTTATTTACCGATTATTTTGAGCGACACGGATACATGAAACCAGGCAAGATTCTGATTGTGGATGACGAAAAAGACATCCGTAACCTGATGCAGGAAATCTTTGAAGAGGAAGGTTATCAAATCGATACCGCCGGCAACGGCGTCCAGGCCAAAAGCGCCTGGAAAGCGAATGTGCCCGACGTGATTTTCCTCGATGTGTGGATGCCGGATATCGACGGCATCACCCTGCTGAAGGAGATGCAGCAGGACCCGCTGCTGGAACAGACCAGCATTGTCATGATGTCCGGCCACGGCACCATCGAAACCGCCATCGAGGCCACCAAGCTCGGCGCCTACGACTTTCTGGAAAAGCCGCTTTCGCTGGCCAAACTGATTGTGGTGGCGGAACGCGCACTCAAACATACCCGCTTGAACCAGGAAAACCGGCAACTCAAACAGACCCTGCCCGAGCAGATTCTGGATCTGGAACTGCTTAACCAGCTGCGTCAGATCGACGGCGGCACCTTGGTCATCACCGACAGCGAACAACTCAGCGATGCGGCGCAAACCCTGTTGATGCATCTGATTCAGCAACACAGCTTTATCACCCCCAAACACCGCGAAGGCACGCAGCTTGACCTGCGTTTGATCGCTTTAAGCAAAACCGGACTGGAAGCCGCACATGAACGCGGCCACTTCCGCGACGATCTCTACCAGCGTTTTCAGGTCATGACCATCGCCATCCCCGCACTACGCCAGCACACCGAAGACGTTCCGGAACTGATCGAATATTTCATCAATTTTTTCGTTACTCACGAGGGGCTGACCTACCGCCACTTCAGCGTATCGGCCCAAAATATCCTGCGCCAGTACGCCTGGCCGGGCAATATGCGCGAACTGCAGAACCTGATTCAAAAACTGCTGATTCTGGGCAGCGGTGATGTTAGCGACAATGAGATCAAATCCGCCCTGACGCAGTCGGAGAATACCGAATCAGGTTTCGCCTCGGTAGACACCAGCCTCAACCTCAAGGACGCCAAAGACCAGTTCGAAAAGGCCTACCTGAGCCAGCTCCTGCGCGAAACCGGCGGTAATGTGTCCGATACCGCCAAACGTTCAGGGGTAGACCGCACCAACCTCTACCGCAAGCTCAAAGCGCTCGGTATTGATCCGAAAAATCCGCTGTAAGGGGCATGAGAACATAGTGACAAACGCAAAAAAACCATACAATAACCCGCAGAATTTGTATTCAAGAAGATTCAGTCTATGAACATCGTCATTCTCGGCGCCGGCCAAGTCGGCTCTTCGCTTGCAGAACACCTCGCCAACGAAAACAATGATGTGACCGTTGTCGACCTCGAGCAAGCCAACCTGCAACGCCTGCAAGATCGCCTCGACATCCGCACCGTCAACGGCCACGCCTCTTATCCCGACATCCTTGAAAAGGCCGGATTGGGAGAGGCCGACATGCTAATTGCCGCCACCCAGAACGACGAAACCAATATTCTGGCCTGCCATATTGCGCATTTGCTCTACAAAACTCAGACCAAAATCGCCCGCGTCCGCAGCCGCTCCTATCTCGACCACCCCGAACTATTCAGCCGCAGCTACAACACCGACACGCTGCCGATTGATGTGCTCATCAGCCCGGAAACCTTGGTCACCAACTACATTTTACAGCTCATTGAATACCCGGGTTCCCTGCAGGTCATCGACTTTGCCGGCGGCAAGGTGCGTCTGGTCGCGGTACGCGCCTTCAAAGGCAGCATCCTGGTGGACAAGCAGATCAAAGAACTCAAGAACTATCTGCCCAAAGGCGTGAAAACTCGCATCGCCGCGATCTACCGCAAAGACGAGGTGGTGATGCCGACGGGTGAAGCCACCATCAAAGCGGATGACGAAGTCTTCTTTCTGGCCGAGCCCAAGCACATTCCCTCGATTGTGGAAGAGATCCGCCGTCACAAGGAACGTCCTTCGCGCAATATCATGATCGCCGGCGGCGGCAATATCGGCTTCAGTCTGGCGCAGGGCCTTGAGAAGCACCATCAGGTCAAACTCATCGACCACAATATCCAGCAGGCAAGACGCGTTGCCGAAACCCTGGAAAAAACCATTATTATTCACGGCGACGTTTCCGACAAAGAACTGCTGCTCGAAGAGAACATCGACGAAATCGATCTGTTTGTGGCCGTCACCAATTCCGATGAGGCCAATATTATTTCCGGCATGCTCGCCAAAAAACTCGGCGTACGCCGCGTCATCGCGCTGGTCAACAACCAGTCCTATATCGAACTGATCCAGCTCAACAGTATCGACGTGGCGATTTCCGCCGACCAGATCACCACCAGTAAACTGCTGCATTATATGCGCCAGGGCGATACCGTACAGGTCGCCACCCTGCGACGTGGTGCGGCCGAGGCCATGGAGGTCATCGCCCACGGCAGTGAGAACAGTTCAAAGGTCATCGGCCGTCGCATCGGCGAGATTGACTGGCCCAAGGACATTACCATCGGTTGCATTATCCGCAATGAAGAGGTCATTATCTCCCATCGCGATTTGGTCATTGAAGCCGAAGATCACGTGATCCTCTTTCTCACCGAACCGCAGGTGGCGCCGCAAATTGCCAAACTATTCTCTCCGGTAGAACCCAAGAGCTGGTTCGGTTAACCACGTCGCCGCCTGGCCGATAGGATTTTCAACCCAATGCAATCAAAAATCATCATCAAAATTCTCGGACTATTGCTGATTATCTACAGCTTTAGCCTGCTCCCCCCTTTGGCCGTATCATTAATCTACCGCGATGGCGCTACATTTGCATTCGGCAGCGTCCTTCTGGGCGTTTTGGTGGCGGGTCTGTTGTTATGGTATCCATTACGCCACCACAAACGTGACCTTAAAATACGCGACGGCTTTCTGGTAGTGGTGATGTTCTGGACGGTACTCGGACTGGTCGGCGCACTGCCGTTCTATATTGAAGAGGATGTTCCACTGAGCGTCACCGACGCCATTTTTGAATCCTTTTCCGGCCTGACCACCACCGGTGCAACCGTTATCAGCAGTTTGGATACACTGCCGCACGCGATTCTGTGGTACCGCCAACAATTGCAATGGCTGGGTGGCATGGGGATTATCGTTTTGGCGGTGGCGATTCTGCCGATTCTGGGCGTCGGCGGCATGCAGCTCTACCGTGCCGAAACGCCGGGCCCCGTCAAAGACAACAAACTGGCACCGCGCATTTCCGAAACCGCCAAGGCCTTATGGTTTATTTATCTCGGTCTGACAACCGTCTGCGCTGTCGCCTACTGGTGGGCGGGCATGAACCTGTTTGACGCTATCGGCCACAGCTTCGCCACCGTGGCAATCGGCGGATTTTCGACGCACGATGCCAGCTTCGGCTACTTTAACAACCAGACAATTGAAACCATCGCCATCTTTTTCATGTTCTTCTCCGGCATCAACTTTGCGCTGCATTTCAGCGCCTTCCGTCACCTGAGCGTCAATCCCTACCGCTTTGACCCCGAGTTCAGAGTCTACACCGCCATTCTTTTAGTCGGCATTGCCATCAGTACGCTCTATCTCTATTACCAGAACGTGTTCGACAGCTTTGCCGAATCGCTGCGCTACGGCGCCTTTATGACCGTGTCAGTGGCCACCACCACCGGCTTTGGCAACACCGATTTCGCCTCTTGGCCGGGCTTTTTGCCTGTCATGCTGATTTTTATGGCCTTTATCGGCGCCAGCGCCTACTCCACCGGCGGCGGTATGAAAGTCATTCGTTTTATGCTGTTGTTCAAGCAGGGCATCCGCGAAGTGCATCGTCTGCTGCACCCCAATGCGCTGATCTCCATCAAACTCAACGGCCGTCCGGTTGAAGAGCGCATTATCAGTGCAGTATGGGGATTTTTCTCGATGTATGTGGCGATTTTTGCGGTCTTGATGTTGCTGTTAATGGCGCTGGGACTGGATCAGGTGACCGCCTTTTCGGCACTGGCCGCCACCATCACCAACCTCGGCCCCGGCCTGGGTCAAGTTGCCAGCAACTTCAGCAGCCTCAGTGACCCCGCCAAATGGATTCTGACCTTTGCCATGCTCTTGGGGCGCTTGGAACTGTTTACCCTGCTGGTGCTCTTTACTGCCGCTTTCTGGCGAAAATAAAAAGACGTTTATGACGATAACCACCGCCGAAAAATGGGATCAGAAATATCAACAGGCCACCCTGCAAACCCCGGCCAACCCCTGCTTTGTGCTGAAACAGCACAGCCGCCTCTTGCCCTTCAAAGGCAAGGCGCTGGAATTGGCCTGCGGCTTGGGCGGCAATGCCCGTTTTCTCGCCCAGTGCGGTTTGAAAACCCAGGCGTGGGATATTTCCGACAATGCGCTGACCATCCTCAACAACTGGGCCAGCCTCAACAAACTGCCGATTGAACCGCTGATTACCGATCTGCAGCAGATGCTGCTGCCGTATCAGCAATATGACGTGATCGTGGTCAGCCGCTATCTCGACCGCACTCTGTTCAAGCAGCTGCCAAGCGCCCTCAAACCTAACGGTCTGCTGATCTATCAGACCTTTCTGGCACCCGTTCAGAGCAACGCCCCGCAAAATCCTGACTTTTATGTGCAACCGGGTGAATTGGTACGACGCTGCCCGTCTTTACAAACGTTGGTCTATGGTGAAGGTTGGCTGGCCAATGA
>JACXUQ010000152.1 GCA_014763835.1 Thiotrichales bacterium | reverse complement strand
ACCATGCACGCCACCATGATCGCCACCTGGCCGCCGATTGTCTATTGGCAGCCGGAATCGGTCGCGGCCATGCATAAAGTCTGGGAACTGCGCCGCCAGGGCATTGAAGTCTATTTCACCATGGATGCCGGGCCGAATTTGAAACTGCTGTTTCTGGAAACACAAAAGCCTGCAATATTGCAGGCTTTTGCAGGGATGCAGGTGATTCAACCTTTTAAGGATTGAACTTATTTCACCACTGAAAGCGTCGGCTTTTTAGTCGGTTTTTTGACCGGTTTGGCTGACGCTTCGGCTTTATCCGTTTCCGAATCCTTAACCGCACTCAAGCCGGCTTTGGCAGGCTTGTCTTCAGTCGGATAGGGCTCACGTGGGAACGGCATGCCCTGGCCGTTTTCACGCGCGAAAATCGCCAAGACCGCTTCCGGCGGAAAGCGCACTACCTGCTCTACACCTTGAAAACGCGCCTTGAAGGCAAAACCGTCATTATCCATATCCAACCCCACCACGGCTGCCGGCGCGATATTGAAGACAATCACGCCTTCCTGCACGAACTGCTGCGGAATCTGAATCCCCGGATAAAGCGCATCCACCTGCACATGCGGCGTCCAGCCGTTGTCCACCATCCACTCGTACATCGCACGGATAATGTAAGGGCGATTGGAGATCATGGTCTTAGTCCCGCATATCCAGTTCGTCGTCAGATAAGCTGGCGCCGAAAGCCTCTCTCTCCAGCACTTTTTCGGCGTAATCGATGATCGGCTTGGCCGATTTAGGCAGATCGATGCCCAAAGCAGGCAGACGCCACATCAATACCGCCAGACTGATATCCACCAGCGAATAATCTTCACTCATAAAAAACGGCTGGTGATCGAATGCCGGAATCAGCTGAATCAGGCGTTCGGTCAATTCACGACGCGCCTTTTTGACTTCATTCTGATTTTCGTTCTTGCTGATGGTGTCGACCAGCGGATACCACTCTTTTTCGATCTGACGCAACATCTGACGCGCACGCGCCTTGGAGATCGGGTCAACCGACATTAGCGGCGGATGCGGGAAACGCTCGTCCAGATACTCGATAATGACTTGCGGATCGTACAGCACCAGCTCACGGTCAACCAGGGTCGGTAGCGTGCCGTAAGGGTTCAGTTCCAGCAGGTCTTCCGGCAGATTGCTTTCATCCACCGAGATGATTTCCATCGGGATGTCTTTTTCCTGGGCAACCAAACGCACACGGTGAGAACTCGCCCCTTTCGGATCCGAGAACAACACCATGGTCGAGCGTTTTGTAAAATCGTTCATTGCAAGCACTCCTTGGCTTTATCGGCAAAATTAAACGTAACAGTTGTAGATAGTATACACCCCCTGTCAAGCCCCTTATCGCAAGCCAATCTCCCACCAATTGTTCTCAAGCAAGCAACATTGTTTTAATGAACATGGCATTTTTTATGATCGTCTTTAGACTTAGAATTGATCCCTCCAAACCACCATGAAGAGTAAACCAACATGACTGCAAACACGCACCCCGTTCTTCTCAGAATCGATGCCAGCGCGCAAAGCAACGCAAAATCCATCTCCAAACAACTCGCCGAACGCTACCAGCGGCACTGGCTGAAAACCCATTCTCACGGCGAGGTGGTGCATCACGACCTGGCGGACATGACGCTGCCCTACGTTGACGAAAGCTTTATTGAGGCGATGTATACCCCCAAAGACAAACGCACCGGCGAACAGCAGCAAAAGCTGGCTTTGTCGGACGCTTTGGTGGCGGAATTGAAACGCGCCGATGCGCTGCTGATCAGCACACCGATGTATAATTTTGCCGTTCCGGCAAGTTTGAAAAGTTATATCGACCTGATTACCCGCGCCGGCGAAACCTTCCGTTATGGCGAAAAAGGGGTCGAAGGGTTGTTAAGCATTAAGCAAACGGTGGTGATTATGGCCTCGGGCGGCGACTACACGCAGGAACCGGCCAGTGCCATGAATCACGCCACGCCTTACCTCAAAACCATTTTAGGTTTCAATGGTCTGCACGAGGTGCGCTTTATAGACGCTGCCGGCATGAATATGGGCGATGCGGTTCATGCCAAAAATCTGCAACAGGCGCAACAGCAGATCGATGCCTTGTTTGCCTAGGTGACGCCCTAAGCCTCCAGTAAGCCGAACGGCAGTCCGTCTTTGATATCGGCATAGCCCTGCTGCAACATCAGCAGGCGATCCACCCCCAGGGCCACCCCGCTGCAGTCGGGCAACGGCGTGGCCTCCAAGGTCTGCAACAACGGTTCGTCCAGAGGAACGGCTTCCAACCCTAATGCCTTGCGACTTGCCAGCGCCTCAACAAAGCGCTGACGGTAGGCGGATGCATCTGCCAGTTCATGGTAACCGTTGGCCAATTCCAAGCCCTCCACATACACTTCAAAGCGCTCCGCCACCAGCGGATTGTCGGCCAGCACCTGCGCCAGCGCCGCTTCGCGCGCCGGATAGTGATAAAGCAGCGTAATCGCGTTGCGTCCGAGCTGCGCCTCGATCACTTCGGTCAAAACCAGTTGTTCCCATAAAGGTTTGTCGTCATCGTCAACACCGACGATTTCAATGCCGCGTGCATCCAGAACGGCTTTGCACTCTGCGGCCGTCGCCGTAAAAATGTCCGCAATCCCGGCGTAATGCGCAAACGCTTCGCGGTACGAAAGCTTTTCAACAGGCCGGCCATCGCCCAATATCTGTCCGATCAGCTCGGCGACTTCGTCCATCAGGTCGGACAGCGTAAAACCGAGGCGATACCACTCCAGCATGGTGAACTCCACCTGATGGCGACGGCTCAAATCGCCGTCGCGAAACACCTTGCCCAGGTAAAAAATATCGCCGCTGCCCAGACAAAGCAGGCGCTTCATCGGGTATTCGGGCGAGGTATGCAGATAAAAACGCTGCTTGTCGCGCTCGCCCGGTACCTGCACCAGCGTCGAGAGCGCGCGCAAGTGCACATCCGGCACCGTACCGGCGGAAAGAATCGGCGTATCCACCTCCATGACCCCGCGCCCATAAAAAAACGCCCGCAGCGTCTGTAACAACTGCGCGCGTTTTTGCAGGCGCGAAAAAACTGAACAGGCCGGGTCGGATTGATCCCGCACAGGCTCGTTCACTCTTTGGCGCGCGACAGGTATTCGCCGCGCTCGGTGTTCACCAGTACCTTATCGCCGGTTTTGACAAACATTGGCACCTGAATCACCGCACCGGTCGACAGAGTCGCCGGCTTGCCGCTGGAATCGACGGTATCGCCCTTGATGCCCGGATCGGTCTGGATGACTTCCAGAACCGTGGTTTTCGGCGGCGTGACCGAAATCGGCTCGCCGTTGAACAGGGTCACGGTACACTCGTCCTGCTCCACCAGCCACTTGGACACATCCTCGATTGCGGCGGCAGCGACCTGATACTGGTCAAAGGTTTCCGGGTTCATAAAATGGTAGAACTCGCCGTCGTTGTAAAGGTACTGCAACTGGGTATCGATGACATCGGCTGCATCGACCTTTTCGCCCGATTTAAAGGTCTTTTCCAACACACGACCGGTCATCAGGTTACGGTATTTCACGCGGTTAAACGCCTGCCCTTTGCCGGGCTGCACAATGGTGTTATCCACAATCGTGCAAGGCTGGCCGTCCAACAAAAACTTCAGGCCGTTTTTAAATTCGTTAGTACTGTAAGTTGCCATAGTATTTCCTAAATCTTGCTAAAATATCGCGGTAAATTGGCCCATTTTAACGGAAACCGCCGCCTGTGAAAACCGCTCTTGCCAACCTGCTCGACCATCTGCAACTCGATCCGAACAATCTGGACCTGGCCGACAGCGCGTTTCAATTTAAGGCGCACGCCGACTTCTTGGCGCAAATCGAGCCGGGCAACGCCAACGATCCCTTGCTCAAACAGATTCTGCCGGTGCGTGCCGAAACGCTTGTTCATCCGGATTTCAAACTCGATCCGGTGGGCGATCTGCAAGCCAATCCGCTACCGAGCCTGATCCACAAATACCGGGGCCGCGTGTTACTCATGGCCAGTCCGCGCTGTGACATTCACTGCCGTTACTGCTTCCGCCGCCACTTCCCCTATGAAGCGCAGATCAACCAACGCCACTGGCAGCAGGCGTTGCAACAGATTGCCGCAGACACCACCCTGCACGAAGTCATTTTAAGCGGCGGCGACCCTTTTACCTTGAGCGAAAACGCC
>JACXUQ010000151.1 GCA_014763835.1 Thiotrichales bacterium | reverse complement strand
AACGCAAACGCTACGAAGAGGAGCTGCAACTGGCGCGCATTGAGGCACTCGAAAGCGCTCAGGCCAAATCCGAATTCCTGGCCAATATGAGCCACGAAATCCGCACGCCGATGAACGGCGTACTCGGCATGCTGGAACTCGCGCTGGAAACCGATCTGACCGAAGAGCAGCGCGAGTTACTGCGCATTGCGCATAGTTCCGGCGGAACCCTGCTGGCGCTGCTCAACAGCATCCTCGACCTGGCCAAAATCGAAGCCGGTAAAATCGAACTGGAAACCTTGGATTTTGCCCCTCGCCAGGTACTCGAAGATATCGTTAAATTGTTTGCAGCACAGGCACAGAGTAAGTCGCTGGAGTTGGCCCTATTAGTGGACGAACACGTCCCCGACTACCTCAACGGCGACCCAACCCGACTGCGGCAGATTGTCTCCAACCTGCTGGGTAATGCGATTAAATTCACCGAAGAGGGCGAAGTCAGCGTCAGCGTTAAAACCCTTTCGAAAGAGAACGGTTGTCAGTTGCAGATTGCCGTCAAAGACAGCGGCATCGGCATTTCGGAAAGTGCACAGCAACGTATTTTTGAAGCCTTCAGCCAAGCGGACGGTTCGACCACCCGCAAATATGGCGGCACCGGACTGGGCCTGACCCTGAGCAAACAGATCGTCGAAACCATGGGCGGCGAAATCGGGGTTGAATCGGTTCCGGGGGAAGGCAGCACTTTCTGGTTTACCATCCGATTGAACCCTCCACAGGAGGTGCATAGCGCATTCAATCACAACCCGGAACTGTCGGGACTGCGAGCCTTGATTGTCGATGACAATGCGACCAATCGCCTCATATTGGAACGTTACTGCGACATGTGGAAAATCTACCATCGCAGTGTCGACAATGGACTGACCGCGCTGGAAGAATTGAAGCAGGCCGAACACAAAGGCCGGCCTTATGATCTGTTATTGAGCGATATGATGATGCCGGGCATTGATGGACTGCAACTGGCACGTGAAATCCGCAAAATCCCCGCCTTGGACTCTCTCAAAATGGTGCTGTTGACTTCCTATGCAGGCCTCACCTTGCGCGTGGATGCGATCGAAGCACATTTTGATTTGCTTATCCCCAAACCTATCGGCATGCTGGAACTGCATGACGGTCTGGCGCGGATTCTGACGGCATCCAAGCAAATCGTCAAAACACCCGCCCCCTCCGCCAAAGAAGCCGACCTGTCGGTTCTGCAAAACAAACGCGTCCTGTTGGCTGAGGACAATGAGGTCAACCGCAAGGTCGCCATTGCCAATCTGACCAAATTAGGGCTCAAGGTAGACTATGCAGAAAACGGCTTGCAGGCGGTTGAGGCCTATGAGAACAGCGATTACGATCTGATCCTGATGGATTGTCAAATGCCGATTATGGACGGCTCCAAAGCCACACGCGAGATTCGTAAATTTGAAAAACAAACCCAACACCGTCGCACCCCGATTGTCGCCCTGACTGCGTTTGTCACCCCTAACGAAATCGATCACTGCATCAAAGCCGGCATGGATAGCCATTTGGGCAAACCTTTCACCCGCGATGCCCTGATTGATACATTAATGACCTATATTACCCCGCAAACCGCAACCACAGACACAACACAGGCACCCACGGAGGAAGAGATGAACAGCCCTGCAACACTCGATACGACAGTACTAGACGGCCTTAAAGAGTTGCTTGATGGCGATTTAAGTGTCATATTGGAGCCGTTTATGGAACAGCTGCCGAACATTATGAATGACATTCAAATGGGGCTGCATAAAGCCGATGTACCGCAAGTTTATCGCGCCGCACATACACTCAAGAGCAGTGCCGCCAATGTCGGCGGGCTGCAGGTTTCTGAAATCAGCAAACACCTTGAAGCGCTGGCCAAGCAGAACCAGCTTATTCAGGTACAGGCGGAGCTCGGTAAATTGGAGCACGCCATCGAAAACCTCACGCGCGCCTTAGAGCCCTACCTATAACGCGGTGACAACAAGGACGCCTACATTGTTATGAACCTGCCCGACCTGTCAATGGAAAACGATCAACCGACGGCCCATCCCACCAGAATTCTGGTGATTGACGACGATATGAGCACGCGCCTGACGCTGGTCAAAATTCTGCAGAAATCCGGTTATATGGTTGAACAGGCCGTCAATGGCGAAGCCGGCCTGCACTGCTTTAAAAACTTCAGGCCCGACTTGGTTCTGCTCGACGTCATCATGCCGATTATGGACGGCTATGAAACCTGCCAGGCGATTCGCCAATTACCGGGGCAGGCTGCTACCCCCATTCTGATGCTGACCGGACTGGATGACGTTGAGGCCATCGACAGCGCCTTTGCCGCCGGGGCAACCGACTTTATCACCAAACCGATTAACTGGCCGTTGTTGATCAGACGGGTACGCTATGCTTTGCGTACCTTTGCAACCGCGCAGGCGTTGAACCGCGCCCAGCTCAGACAACATCAGGCACAGGAGATCGCCCGTCTCGGCTTCTGGGAGTGGCGGGTTGATCAGGATCGCCTCTACTGGTCCAGCGAACTGCTCAAAATGTTCGGTCTCCCGCCCAATCCGCAAGAGGGTCAACTTAGCAATTACCTGGGCTTTATTCCGCAACAGGAACATGAACGCATTACTGCGATCCTGCATGAAGTCTATAGCGGCAAACAGACGCGGGCGGTTTTCCAGCACCCTTTCACGGTCGGTAAAAACGCCTTTATGCTGCGCGTTATCGCCGAGCGCGATGGCAAAGAGACCGTTTTCGGCGTCATTCAGGATATCACCGACATCTATGAGACCAAACGCAAACTCGAGTTCCAGCACTACCACGATGCGCTTACCAACCTTGCCAACCGCCGCATGTTTACCGAACAGCTGGAAGACGTGCTGGCACGCAACGAGCCCTTTGCCGTCATCTCACTGGATATCGACCGCTTCAGCCTGATTAACGATACGCTGGGTCACAAAGAAGGCGACAAACTGTTGCAGATGAGCGCCTCGCGCATCAGCGGCGCGCTTGAAGGCCAAGGCCTGGCAGCACGCATGGGCACCGACGAATTCAGCATCCTGCTACCGCAGCAGAGCGACAGCGCGCAGATCAGCCAAATCATTAGCCAGGTTCAAGCGGCACTGGCGCAACCTTTCCGCCTGGGCGACCACCAGATTCACATTGAAACCAGCGCCGGCATTGCGCTGGCCCCACAGGATGGTCAAAGCGTGGCCGACCTGCTCAATGCGGCCGTCAAGGCACGCCTCAATGCCAAAAAAATCGGCGGCATCCGTTTTGTGTTCTTCGACCCCGAACAGCAGCAGGACAATTCGCAGCGTCTCTATCTGGAAAACGAACTGCGCAAAGCCTTGGGGCTCAACCAATTCCGCCTGTTCTACCAACCGCAGGTCGATGTGCAGAGTAACCGCATTATCGGCGTGGAAGCGCTGATCCGCTGGCAGCACCCGGAAATGGGCATGGTGTCGCCGGATCGCTTTATTCCGATTGTCGAGGAGCTGGAACTGGTGCATGAGGTCGGCGACTGGATCGCTGAAGAGGCGGTGCGTCAGGCCAAGGAGTGGCATGACAAAGGACTCAACATCCGTGTCGGCGCGAATCTCTCGGCGCAGCAATTCACCAAAAACAATCTGGCCCAGACCCTACACAACATCATTCTCAAGCACGATCTGCCGCCCAGCTGCCTGGATTTGGAAATTACCGAAAGCATCGCCATGCAGAACCCGGAATCGGCGTTGAGCACCCTCAACCAGCTCAAAAGCACCGGGGCCTCGCTGGCGATTGACGATTTCGGCACTGGTTACTCCTCGTTGGAATACCTGCAGAAATTCCCGGTTGACCTCATCAAGATCGACCGCGCCTTCATCAAAAACATCCTCGTCAACCCGTCCGATCAGGCGATTGTGCGCGCCATTCTGGGGATTGCCGAAAGCATGGGGATGCGTGTCATTGCCGAAGGTGTTGAACAGGCCGACGAAATGGCTTTGTTGAAAGAAATCGGCTGCCACGAAGTGCAGGGCTATTTTGTCTCCCGCCCGCTGGACGCCGAGGCAGCAGAAGCCTTTATTGTCGCCTACAACGCGTCCTAACTGACATGGTTATATACATAGAGAGCTTTGCACGAGATGGCTACACGAATAAAAATGGTCAAAAATAGCCTGATTTTTGTTGAAAAACTTGCTAATAGCGAGCTATTGGCTGCGTTTT
>JACXUQ010000150.1 GCA_014763835.1 Thiotrichales bacterium | reverse complement strand
GGAGCGGGCGATGGAAAAGGGCCAGACTTTGCAGATGCTGCCGCAGGTCAAGCATGAGCAACCCGCGATTGATGCGGTGGCGCAACGTCTGAGTACGGGCTGGAAATACATCAAAATCTGATCTGGCCCGATAGAGGAGTGCACCCGCATAAGCAGAAAGCGGTATACTAGCGTCATCTTGATTTAACGTGATGACCGATGGCCGATTTCCCTTTGCATTCAAAATGTTCTGCGCTTTCCTCTAAAGGCTTTATCGCACTTTTTGGGGTGCAGTTTCTCGGCGCCTTTAACGACAATCTTTTCAAAAACGCGATGATTATTCTCATCGCTTTCCAACTCAGTCAAACCCATGAACAGACCGGTCTGTATATCACTCTGGCAGCCGGCCTGTTCATTTTGCCTTTTTTCCTGTTTTCGTCACTCGCCGGGCAGATTGCCGACCACTATCCGAAGACGCAGTTGATCCGCAAAATCAAACTGGCGGAGATCCTCATTATGCTTGGCGGCGCAGTGGCGCTGCTCAACAGCAGTCTGGAACTGCTCTATCTGACGCTTTTCCTGATGGGGGCGCAGTCGGCCTTTTTCGGCCCCATCAAATACGCCATTTTGCCGGAGATGCTGGATGAAGCGCATCTGCTGCGCGGTAACGGTTGGTTCAGCGGCTCGACCTTTATTGCCATTTTATTAGGCACGATTGCAGGCGGTTTGATAGTAACGACCGATAACGGCATCCAATGGGTGGCGGCCGGTGTGGTTTTGGTGGCGGTGTTGGGGTATCTTATCAGTTTTGGCGTGCCGATGACGCTGCAACAGCAGGCCACTGTCCGCATCGATAAAAACCTGTGGCGCAGCACGCGAGAGATAGTCGCTTCCAGCCGAACCTATCCGGCCGCGCTGTTTGCGGTGCTGGCGATCTCCTGGTTCTGGTTTATCGGTGCGGTATTGCTCAGCCAGATTCCCACGTTGGTGAAATACAATCTGCAGGCCAATGAAGATGTGGTGGTGGCGTTTTTGACGGCCTTTTCGGTCGGTATAGCCTTGGGCGCGGGTCTGGCCGGATGGTGGTTTAAGCACGGCGTGACGCTGCGCTGGCATACGGCGCTGTTGCTGTTAATGTCGATTTTGCTGGCATTGAGTGTCTGGAGTGCGGACAGCATTCAACAGACACTGCTTTCCAGTCCAAACTTGCTGACATTGCCGGATTATCTGCTGCTGTGGCCGCAGAATCTGGCGTTGCTGTTTATGGGTCTTTTGGCAGTGGTCGGCGGGCTCTATATCGTGCCGCTTTACACGCAGCTGCAGCAGCGTACCGCAGCCCATGCCCGGGCGCGGATGGTGGCGGTCAACAATATTCTTAACGCACTGCTGATGGTATTATCCTCGCTGGCCTTTATGGCGGGATTTATGGTCGGTCTGGATTTGCCGATGATGCTGTTGTCCGTCGCGCTTTTAAATGCGGCCGTGGCGGTATGGTTTTATAAAAATAAGAAAGTTTGAGGTTTCACAATGAAGTGGCTGGTTAAAACATTGGCAAAAGGGCTGTTTAAGCTCTGTTATCGGGTCGAAGTCAGGGGGTTGGAGCATTACCATGCGGTGGACCAATCCAAGCAGCCTTTGCTGATTGTCGCCAACCATGTCTCCCTGCTTGATGGGCCATTGATCGAGCTGTTTGTGCCAGGCGAAACCACCTTTATGGTGGGCATGAACCACGCCAAGAAATGGTACGGCAAGCTGGTGTTGTTTTTCGGCAAGTTCTTTACGGTGGATCTGCATAGCCCCTATGCCGCCAAACACATGATTGCCGAGCTTAAGCAGGGCAAACAGTGCATGATTTTCCCGGAGGGGCGCATCACCACCACTGGCGGATTGATGAAGGTCTACGAAGGCACCGCGATGGTGGCCGACAAGACGCAGGCGGCGATTCTGCCGATCTTTATCAGCGGAGCGGAGCGCAGCCGTTTCTCCTATCTGAACGGCCGTTTTCATGCGTTTACCAAACAGTTCTGGTTTCCCAAAATCACCCTGACGATTCTGCCGGCGCAGCAGATCAATCCGCCGGCGCATCTCAAAGGCCATTTCCGCCACCATGCGTTGAAGAAGCAGATTTTCACGCTGATGCGCGACATGAGTTTCCACGGTTCGGTGTGCGAGCGCAGTCTTTACGCGGCTCTGTTACATGCGCGTTGTACTTACGAAGCCAAAGCGGTGTGCGTGGAGGATATCAACGACCAGACGTTGAGCCTGAAAAAACTGACCACCGCCTCGGCGGTATTGGGGCAGGCCTTGCAGCGCCATTTGGATGGCGAACAGCGCGTGGGTCTGATGTTGCCGAATGTGGCGGGTATGCCGGCGACCTTTTTTGCCCTGCAGGCGTTTGGTTACGTCCCGGCGATGATGAACTTCACCGCCGGTTTGCACGCCATGCAATCGGCCTGCCGGACGGCAGAGCTGAAAACCATCATCACCTCGCAGAAGTTTATTGAAGCATTTAATTTGCAGCCTGTTGTTGAGGCGCTGACGGCAAACGGTGTGCGTTTTATCACCTTGGAAACGGTGCGCGGTGAAATCGGTCTGACGCAGAAATTGCGCGGTTTGTTGCGCAACAAACGTGCTCTGCCGGGTTATCGCCGCCAGCCGCAGGACGAGGCGGTGGTGTTGTTCACTTCCGGTTCGGAAGGCGTGCCCAAGGGCGTGGTGCTGTCGCATCAGAATATTGTCAGCAATATCGAGCAGATCAGCGCCATGTTGACGCTGCTGCCCGGCGAGCGTCTGTTCAACGCTCTGCCGACGTTCCACAGTTTCGGTCTGACGGCCGGCATGCTTTGGCCGATTTTGAAAGGCGCGCGGGTGTTTTTGTATCCGTCGCCGCTACATTATGCGGTAGTGCCGGAGATGGTCTATCAGACCAATGCGCGTTTTATTTTCGGTACCGATACCTTCTTTAGCGGCTATGCGCGCAAGGCCGATCCGTATGATTTCTACAGCATCCGTGCGATGGTCGCCGGGGCGGAGCGTCTGCGTCCGGAAACGCGCCAGCTCTATGCCGACAAATTCCATGTGCCGATTTACGAGGGTTACGGCGTCACCGAAACCAGCCCGGTGATTTCGGTGAATATTCCGCTGGCGTTCAAAAACGGCTCGGCCGGGCAGTTGATTCCCGGATTGGAGTATCAGTTGCAGGCGGTTCCCGGCATTGAAAAGGGTGGGCGTCTGCTGGTCAGAGGACCGAATGTGATGCTCGGTTATCTGTTGCCCGACAACCCGGGGGTGTTGGTGCCGCCGGCGGACGGCTGGCATGATACCGGCGATATCGTCGAGGTGGACGAAGACAATTTCGTGTGGATCAAAGGCCGCGCCAAACGCTTCGCCAAAATCGCCGGCGAAATGGTTTCATTAACCGCGGTGGAGGCCTATCTGAACAAGGCCAGCCCGGAAGGGCACCATGTGGTCGTGGCCGTGCCGGATGCCCGTAAAGGCGAGCAGCTGGTGCTGGTGACGGACGATGTCAATCTGAGCCGCAGCACCGTGGTGGACGCCGCCAAAGCCCAGCAGGTGGCCGAAATCATGGTGCCCAAAACCGTGATTCTGGTGGAAGCGGTGCCGGTGCTGGGGACCGGCAAGACCAACTATCCCGAAGTGCAGAAAATCGCCGAACGCCATTTTGGGCAGTAGGGGATTTAATGCCATTTGATTGAACCACGAAATGAAGAACTCGGCGCCCGAAGGGGTAAGTCGAGAAGTACACGAAAAGCGCGAAGAGTTAAAACACTAACTGGATTTTATGACAACTAGTTGCGTTAGCTAACCAGGCCGGCCTGTTCAAGTTTTAGAAAAACTTATTGCTCTTCTTGTATTTCGTGTTTAAAAATACCTAATTTCCACGCTGATAAAGCGCTTTTAAATGGCTTTTGGGGGCGGGTTGGCGGCTTATCTCCAAGGCTTTCAGCGCCTCGCACAACCGTGTCTGTTCGCTTTCGTTCCAATTCTGCGCATGATACAGATGCGCTTCCAGACGGCGTACGCTTTCGATAAGCTGCACGTCCTGCAGTTCACTGAAAGCGTTAATGCGGTGCTGCTGTTGCAGCCAGCGTTTGAGTTCGGCATAGAGGGTTTGCGGCGGCAGGGCGCAGAGTGTCGCCATGTCAAACGAAGAGCCGAGGGACCCGGCCTGTTGGGTTTTTCCGGCCGATTTTTGCGCGCTGTGTTGTTGCTCTTCTTTGACCGTTTTTCCCTGTCTGCGTGCCTGCCACCAAAG
>JACXUQ010000149.1 GCA_014763835.1 Thiotrichales bacterium | reverse complement strand
ATGGCGATTTTGTGTCTGGCGACCAACCGTGCTGATCTGAAAGAGCGTTTGGGGCGTATTGTTATTGGCTACAAAACCGACGGCAAAACGCCGGTTTACGCCAGCGATCTGAAGGCCCACGGTGCCATGGCGGCGCTGCTGAAAGACGCTATCAAACCCAATATTGTGCAGACCCTGGAAAACAATCTGGCGATTGTGCATGGCGGCCCTTTCGCCAATATCGCGCATGGCTGCAACTCGGTCACGGCGACCAAAACCGCCTTGAAGCTGGCGGATTATGCCGTCACCGAAGCCGGATTCGGGGCCGATCTGGGAGCGGAAAAGTTCCTCAATATTAAATGCCGTTCGGCCAAGCTGAAGCCTTCCGCCGTTGTACTGGTGGCGACGGTGCGTGCTTTGAAATACCACGGCGGGGTGGAGCGCGACCATTTGAATCAGGAAAACCTGGCGGCGTTGGAGGTGGGTTTTGCCAACCTGGAGCGCCATATTCATAACGTGACCGTCAATTACGGCCTGCCGGCGGTGGTGTGTATCAACCACTTCACTTACGATTCCGATGATGAAACCGCCTTGCTGATCAAAAAGTGTCAAGAGCTGGGGGTGAAATGCGTGGTCTCCAGACACTGGGCTCAAGGCGGTGCCGGTGCGGAAGAGCTGGCAAAGGCAGTCTTGGAAATCGCCGATTCGCGTGAGCCCGGTTTCGAGTATCTGTATGACGATGAAATGCCGATCTGGAACAAGATCGAAACCATCGCCACGCGTCTTTACGGTGCCAAGGAAATTACCGCCGGTGTCAAGGTGCGTGGCGAAATAGCCCGCTTGCAGGAAAAGTACGGCACTTTGCCGATCTGCATGGCCAAGACGCAGATGTCGTTTTCGACCGACCCGACGCTCAAGGGCGCGCCAAGCGGTCATATTGTGGAGATCAGCGAGGTCAAGCTGGAAAACGGTGCGGGCTTTATCGTGGCGATTGCCGGCAATATGATGACCATGCCCGGCCTGCCGAAAATACCGACCGCCGAAAAGATCGATATTTCCGATGAAGGCGTCATTACCGGGCTTTTTTAACGTTTGCCGCCGTTGTGTACCCAAAAACCTCCCACCGGGAGGTTTTTTTGCCCTAATGCGCCGGAAGCGATTTGCCAAAGCCCCAATATTTCAATTCTGGGGATTTTGGTAAACTTTAGTTAACAAATGGCATTTTGCTTGCTAATCTACATCAGTCAGGGCATTTCTTGCCGGTTTTTATGGTTAAGTTTAGGACGGTTTCATGCGCAACAATCAGCCTGTTACTCAGAAGGAGTACGTGCTTCCGGAAGGCTTTGTTCTTGTTTCACACACCGATTTGCACGGTAATATCACTTACGCGAATGAGGCGTTTGTCGAGGTGAGCGGTTACTCATACGAGGAGCTGATGAGCCAGCCGCATAATCTGTTACGCCATCCCGATGTTCCGGAACAGGTTTTTGCCGACTTTTGGGCGACGATTAAGGAAGGGCGTCCGTGGCGTCAGATTGTCAAAAACCGTCGCAAGAACGGTGACCACTACTGGGTTGAGGCCAACGCCACGCCTATTTTGGAAAAAGGCGAGATTGTCGGCTACATGAGTGTGCGCACGCCGGCCAAGCGCGAGCAGATCAAAGCGGCAGAAGCCGCTTATGCCGCTGTGGCCGCCAAAAAAATCAAGCTGCGTTACGGTGAGGTCGACAGTCTCTGGGGGCGTATTAATATTTTTGCCCATTGGCCGCCACTGGTCACCTTGATTCCGTCAGTGGTTTTTGCGCTTATCACCGAGATTTATGCGGCCATTTACGGCTATCGTCCAGGGTTTCTGAATGTTCTGGTCATTTTTATGGTGTTGCTGTCGACCGTCCATGTCGTCTATTTTCTGCACCGTATTCAGGACGCGATTAAGGCGGTGGATGACATTGCCGAGGGCAATCTTTCCGGTTATGTCAAAACGCATGGCGCCAACTCTTCCGGGAAGATAAACCGTCGTATTAAAACCTTGCAGATCCGTTTGGGCGCACAAATGAACGATGTGCTCACACAGGGCAGACGTTCTGCACGCCTGGAGGCGGGACTGGATAATCTGAATGCCAATATGATGCTGGCCGACCAGACGGGAACCATCGTCTATTTCAATCAGTCGCTCAAAAATTACTTGCGTCAATTGGAGCCTGCAATCCAGAAAGAGATTCCGGACTTTGTGCTCGATAAGCTTTATGGAAAACCCTTGGGATGTCTGTTCGAGAAGAATATGCATATTCTTGAGGCCGTCTATCATCTGACCCGTTCCGAGGTTTTCAAGTTCGAGTTCTTCGGTGCGCAGCTGCAGTTGCAGATTACGCCGATTGTTGATGTGCATAGCGGCAACAAACTCGGTGTGGTGATTGAGTGGCAGGATATTTTTCAGGAACTGTTCGTTCAGGAGAATATCAAGAAACTGGTGCAGGACGCCAAACAGGGGCGCTTGCACTCGCGTGTCGACACCACCCAGTTAACAGGCTTCTACCGTGAGTTGACCGATGAGATCAACGGCTTGATCGACAATCTGCAGCAGACCCTTAAAGATATTTCGATTCTGATTGGCGGCCTGTCCACCAAGGACCTGACTCTGAAAGCCCAGGGGGACCATTTTGGGCAATATGGCTGGACCATCAAGAATCTGACCGAAGGTATTCATGCGCTGCGCGAGTCTTTTTGTCGGGTGAATAATCAGGCCGAAGAGGTCAACCGCTCGGCGCAGCATGTTTCCGAGAGTAACGAAGAGCTTTCCACCTCGATTAAAAACCAGGCCCGAGAGTTGCAAAAAACCGCGCAGGCGATGCGCCAGTTGACCCAGAAAGTGAATGAAACCGCCCAGCAGGCCAGTAACTCCAACCAACTGGCGCTGCAAACGCGCACCGGTGTCGAACAGGGTAACCAGACGATGCAGGAAGCCATTCAGGCGATGAGCGAGATTGGTGAAGTCAGCAGTCAGATCACCAACATTGTCACCTTGATCGACAGCATCGCTTTCCAGACTAATCTGCTTGCACTGAATGCGGCGGTTGAAGCGGCGCGTGCCGGTGAGCACGGACGCGGTTTTGCAGTGGTCGCAGGTGAAGTCCGCACGCTGGCTCAAAAATCGGCTGATGCGGCGCGTGACATCAAGGCGTTGATTGACATGACTTCCGACAAGATCGCCCAGGGGACTGAGAAGGTGCAGGCCACCGGCGAGTCGTTGACGGCGATTATCGGTCAGGTGCGTTCGATGAGTGAAAACATTTCGATGATTTCCGACAATGCACAGGCGCAGTCGCAGCAGATCAATGAAGTGAACCGCTCGATTATCTCATTGGATGATGCCGCCAAGAACAATGCCACTCTGGTGATGGAGAATGCTTCCCTGGCGGAGTATTTGGGGGATGTGGCCAATAGTCTGGACGAACTGGTTGGCAACTACGATCTTGGCGATTGCGAGGTAGAGCAGGCGGCAACCGCCAAGGAGGAGACGCAGGGCGCGTTGGTGCTGGTGGTGGATGATAATATTTCCAATCTCAAGGTCGCGACCATGTTGTTGAAGAAGCACGGTTTTGCAACCAAGACTGCGAGCAACGGCCGGGAAGCGGTTTCGCAATGCAAGCGCTATCAGCCTAGTGTCATTCTGATGGATATTGAGATGCCGTTGATGGATGGTTTGCAGGCCACGCGCGAACTTCGCGCCAGCGGTTACAAACAGCCGATTATCGCCTATACCGGACATGGTGACGAGTTCAGCGAGCAGACTCAGGCGGCCGGCATGAACGCACTGTTAAATAAACCGCTGCAGCCGCAAGAGATGATTGCACTGCTGAAAGAGTTGAATTGCCAACCCAATACCCGCAACAATGAAGTCATGAAATTGCGCCGCGCCAAGCTGGTGGAGCGCTCGGCTGCGGCCAAGCAGTTCCAGCAGATGATTGAAGCGCATTTGGGCTGGAAACGTAAAATCCGCAGTTTTATTGACGGTGCCGATATCGGTGTGACCTATGAACGTGCCATCAATGACAAGGCCTGCGCCTTGGGAGAATGGTTGTTCCAGGGGGCGGGGCAGCAGATGATGAATCTGCCGTTGATGCAGGAACTAGTCAAAGACCACGCGCAGATGCATGCCACCATCAAAGTTGTCATGGATTCGTTTGCATTGGATGACTACGAAACCATGGAGCAGGCGGTTGTGCAGATTGATGCGCTCAGCGAAAAGGTGGTGTCTTATTTGAATCAGCTGATAGATATGCAGGGGTGATT
>JACXUQ010000148.1 GCA_014763835.1 Thiotrichales bacterium | reverse complement strand
GGCACGCCCAGTTCAAATACCACATCGGGGGCCGCAGGCGCATTATCGCCGATAACCGTTTCCGGCCCGCCCGACAGAATAATGCCGCGGGCACCAAAATCGGTAACGGCTTGCGGATCGATATCCCAAGGCTCCACTTCACAGTAGACCCCAATCTCACGGATACGGCGTGCAATCAGTTGGGTATATTGCGAACCGAAGTCCAAAATGAGAATTCGATGTTCATGGATGTTTGCTTGACTCATAAAGGTTCCAAAAATCTATAGGCGTTAAAACTAGGAATAAGAAAGGCCTGCTTTGCAGGCCTTGATAAGGATTACAGACGGTAGTTAGGGGCTTCCTTCACCATGGTCACGTCGTGAACATGACTTTCCGCCATACCAGCCGAGGTGACACGTACAAACGAAGGTTTGCTGTTCATCGTCGGGATATCTTTGCAACCGGTGTAACCCATGCTCGAACGCACCCCGCCCATCAACTGATGAATGATCGGTGATAGCGGGCCTTTATAAGCTACGCGACCTTCAATCCCTTCCGGAACCAACTTGTCTTCGGCATTAGACGCCTGGAAGTAACGGTCGCTAGAACCGGTTGGCTGCGCCATCGCTCCCAATGAACCCATACCACGATAGGACTTATAAGCACGGCCTTGATAGTATTCGATTTCGCCTGGCGACTCTTCCGTGCCGGCAAACATGCTGCCGATCATGCACGAAGACGCACCGGCCACCAGTGCCTTGGCGATATCGCCCGAGAAGCGCAAACCGCCATCGGCAATCAATGGAACACCGGTTCCCTGCAACGCTTTGGCGACGTTGGCGATTGCCGAAATCTGCGGTACACCCACACCGGCAACAATACGCGTCGTACAGATAGAACCTGGACCGATACCCACCTTAACCGCGTCGGCACCGGCTTTAACCAAATCCAACGCGGCCTCAGCCGTCGCAATATTACCGCCGATAACGTCAATTTGCGGATAATTCTGTTTAACCCAAGCCACACGATCCAAAACCCCCTGCGAATGACCGTGCGCCGTATCGACGATAATCACATCCACACCAGCCTCAACCAGCGCCGCAACGCGAGACTCCGTTTCTGCACCGGTACCCACGGCAGCGCCCACACGCAAACGACCGTTTTCATCTTTACAGGCATTCGGGTGGTCGGACGACTTCATCATATCGGAAACCGTAATCATGCCTTTCAATTTAAAATCGTCATTGACCACCAATACACGCTCAATGCGGTGTTTGTGCAACAGATCCAGCACGACCTGACGATCTTCTTTCTCTTTAACCGTGACCAAACGCTCTTTTGGCGTCATGATTTTGGAAACCGGTTGTGTCATATCGGTGACAAAACGGATATCACGACTGGTAACAATCCCGACCAGATCATTTCCGTCCATAACGGGTGCGCTGGAAACACGGTTTTTCTTGGTTTTGGCAATCACGTCGGCAACGCTATCCGCTACCTGAACCGTCACCGGATCCAAAATCACGCCGTGCTCATATTTTTTCACTTTGCGAACTACATGCGCTTGCTGCTCAACCGTCATGTTCTTGTGGATAATCCCAATCCCGCCTTCTTGTGCCATTGAAATAGCCAAACGCGCTTCGGTAACAGTATCCATAGCGGCCGAAACAAGCGGAATGTTCAGGCTGATATTACGCGTCAATTTGGTTTTCAAAGAGACATCTTTTGGCAACACTGTGGAATGCGCCGGAACCAGTAGAACATCATCAAAAGTTAAAGCTTCTTGTAAAATTCGCATCTTTTCGCACCTTAATATAAAACTTATAGGCTAATCAGTTATTTTTCTAAACACCCCGGCCAACTCTTAAATAAAACATGAAAACCTTAATTTTCAATGACTTAACAACAAAAAGCCGAATTTATAGAAGAAAAATAGCCAATTTTTAATTTATTAGCAGCCATTATAAAGATTGACACGACCGGGGTAAACTGAATAACGTATGCATCTAAACGAAAACAGTAAAAAAACTGTTCGTTATTAGCTTTTATATGACAAAGACTTCACCTAAAATAAGGTGGGCTAAACAGAATAGAGCTCTTTCAACTGGAGGAAAACAATAATGAAGAAATTTTTAATCGGTGCCGCTTTTGTATATGCTACCGCAAGCTTGACTGGTTGTGCAGGCAACGAAGCCAAGGCTGAAACTTATGACGCCATTGTAGCGGATGCGACTGCAACACATGCTGAAGCGAAAAAAATGCACAACGTTTGGAAGCAGAAAGCAATGAAGCTGGGTTATGTTGAACATTATCTGGACCTGGCAGCTAAAGCCAAACAAAAAGGTGATGAAGCAGGCGCAATCAAACTGGCTAAAGAAGCTCAAAAAACAGCCCACGCTGAAGTGGCTCAAATGAACAACAACGCAAACATCAAAGCGGCTTGGGAAAAATAATCCCTTTGTTCAGATGATAAAAAAACCGGCATTAAGCCGGTTTTTTTATGCCAGCGAAAAACCCTACTTAAAATATTCCCGATCATTAAACGAACTGACCCACTCCGGCTTAAACAGCACGAACGCCGTCATCAGCATACCGTTTAAAAATCCCTCGGGAACGACCAACAAGGGAATATACGGAATAAAACTCTGCTTCAATACCGACAAACTGTGGACTTCCGCAGCATACATCACCGTCGCGACCAACCCCAACGACAGCAAACTCCCCACCGCTGCCGATAAAAAGCCGTTAAAAAACACAAATACAAAAAAATTGTGATCCAGAAACCGGTAGGCCCAGCGCGCCATCCACCAAGTGATAAAAATCGGCACCGCCCCCATCAGCACAGCATTCATGCCGAATGCCAACCATCCCAAATCCTGCTGAAACGTCACTCCCGCCATCGCCAGACTCACCGCCATCAGCGCAAATTGCGGCCCAAATAACAACGTCAAGGTCGTCATCAACAGAAAATGAAAACCGAGACCGTTATCCAGCTGCGCACCGAACTGCCAGACCACAAACACCACCAACGTCGCACCTAGCAATACGTTTTGCGCACCCCTGTCACCGTTTACCTTATACCAGGGCGCAGTGCGCAGAGCCCAAATCAGCAATACTGCCCAAATCAGCAGACTTCCGACCATCCAGGGCAGATTCAAACCCACAGCTGCTAAATTCATATCCATTCCAACCTAAAGTTAATTGATGCCCGCCATGCAACGCACAGCCTCGATAAACGTGTACAATAGGTTCACATTATAAAGGACTCTGCTTCAACTGTTAGCCATGAACCGTTTCAAAATACTGTTTGCCCTATTTTACGACTTGATTCTACTCCTTGCCGTCTGGTTTTTTGCCGCACTGCCTTATGTTTTATGGCAAGGAGAGAATTTTCAAGACAGTCCGGTCGCGAGCTTAGGATTCCAGCTTTATCTGTTAGCCATCACCTATTTGTATCTGACCTATTTTTGGACTAACAGCGGTCAAACCCCTGGCCTGCGCACTTGGAAACTGCAGCTAGTCCGCGAAGACGGCTACCTGCTGACGCGCCATAATGCGAATGTGCGGTTTGTTTTGGCGATACTGTTTTGCCTGATCGGCTGGATCACCCTTTTTATCTCCCCAAAACAACAATCTTTGCAGGACATCCTGGCAAAGACTAAAATAGTCCCCATTTCAGATTAAGATTCAGGCCGCTCACGGCCCTATGCAAACAACAGGACAACTATGGCAACCTTAATCATTCACACGAATGTCTTGAACTTTGAACAAAGCAAAACGCTGGAGCGCAAATTCGGCAAACTGACTGCCGTGCAAAATCATTTCCGCGCGGAAGTCGAAACAGCCCCTACGCATGAAGAACTCAGCCAGTTGCGAGAAGCGTTGCTGCTGGACATCAACGTCCTGCCAGCCAATTTCGATGCCAATGCAATCAAACTGGTGATCAGCGACATGGATTCCACCCTGATCAACATCGAGTGTATTGACGAGATTGCCGATTTCATCAATGTCAAACCGCAAGTAGCGGCCATTACCGAAGCGGCTATGCGCGGCGAACTGAATTTTGAACAATCGTTGACACAACGCGTTTCTTTGCTCAAAGGACTGGATCAATCCGCCCTGCAGCACGTTTATGACGAACGCCTGACGCTCAACCCCGGTGCGGAAATCTGGATTCAAGGCCTCAAAGCCAATGGCATTAAGTTCGCACTGGTTTCCGGCGGCTTCACCTTCTTCACCGAACGCCTGCAAAACCGCCTAGGCATCGATTATACCCGCGCCAACACGCTCTCTATCAGCGACGGCAAATTGGA
>JACXUQ010000147.1 GCA_014763835.1 Thiotrichales bacterium | reverse complement strand
GCAGGCTTACTTGGATGTCGCCTGGCGACGGTTTTGCACACCTTGCGCGAGGATGTCCAGAATCTTTTCGCTGTCTTCCCAGCCGATACAGGCGTCGGTGATGCTCTGGCCGTAGGTCAATGATTGACCCGGCTTGACGTCCTGACGTCCGCCGAGAATATGGCTTTCAATCATGGCGCCCATCAAATGGTAGGAGCCTTTGGAGAGCTGCTCGGCAATTGATTCGGCGACGACCAGCTGGCGTTCATGCTGTTTCTGGCTATTGGCATGGCTGCAGTCCACCATCAGCTTGTCCTGAACGCCGGCGCCTTGTAGAAGCGTCACGGCTTCTTTAACGTGCTCTTCATCGTAGTTGGGGCCTCTATTGCCTCCGCGCAGAATGACGTGGCAGTCCGGATTGCCCGACGTTTCAAAAATGGCCGAGTGGCCGGCTTTGGTCAAGGACATAAAAATGTGCGGGTTGTTGGCGGCACGAATCGCATCCACGGCAATTTGGAAACTGCCGTCGGTGCTGTTTTTGAATCCCACCGGACAGGACAGGCCGGATGCCAGTTCGCGGTGCCCTTGGCTTTCGGTGGTGCGCGCACCGATGGCGCCCCAAGCAATCAAATCAGCGATGTACTGGGGTGAAATCAGGTCGAGAAACTCGGTGGCGGCCGGTACCGCCATATCGTTGATGTCCAGCAATAGCGAGCGCGCCAATTCCAGACCGCGGTTGATCTGGAAGGATTCGTCCAGTCCCGGATCGTTGATCAGGCCCTTCCAGCCGACCGTGGTGCGTGGCTTTTCAAAATAAACGCGCATGACGATCAGCAGGTCATCCTGATGCTTGGCAATTTGCTCTTTCAATTTTAGGGCGTAGTCGCGCGCAGCCTGTGGATCGTGAATGGAGCAGGGACCGATAATCACCAGCAGGCGGTCGTCGCGGCCCGACAGGATGTTATGAATTTGCTGACGGGTATCATAGACCGTTTTGGCAGCCGTTTCCGTAATCGGAAATTGGTCATGCAGTTCGCATGGCGGGCGCACTTCGGTAATGTTTTTGATACGTAGGTCATCGGTTTGATACTGCGTCATACTCAACCCTAAAAATACAGTTTCGTGTTAAAACGGCACGGCGGTTGCGGGCCATAAAAAGTGATTTTGCTCAAAACAGTCATAGCGCTTCAAGCTTATAGGAACGCGGTATTATGCCATGTTATCGCTTGAATTGCTTTAGGTTTTTTAACCGGCCAGGGGAGAGTTGATCGCTACCCGGCCTGTTGAGTTTTTTGTGGTTAGAAAAAAGCTATCGAATCGTTTAATAAAAATCACTTAAAAACCCGGCTGTAAGGCATGGATAAGGATGGCGCTGTTTTTTTTTTGTGCTAAACTTAGTGCCCACAGAATTCAATAATCGCTTATATAAATAGATTCAACACAAGATTCAGGCAAAATAACGTGCAGTGCAAATATATCATTCAAGGCTATACCGAGGACGGCCGCAAGTTCAGACCCAGTGATTGGATTGATCGTATCGCTTCGATGGGAGCGAGTTACGGTGATTCCCATCGTTTGGTGTTTTCTGATCTGCTGCATCCCGAGCTGTATGAGGGTGAGAAGTGCCTGATTATCGATACCGAACTGGAAGTCAAAAATCCGATTATGTTTCAGTATGTTTTGAATTTTGCCAAGTCCAACCATTTGAAAATGGTGCAGGTGTGCGATGAGACCGAGGCCAAGCTCGGATCGTAATTGAGCTGAATGAAGCTGATGCTGAGAAAGCCGCTTGTTTAACAGACAAGCGGCTTTTTTGTTTTAGAGAAGGCCGGTTCCGGCGATAAGGGTAACCCAGCCGCCAATCGCGAGAAACGGACCGAATGCGAGAGGTGAATGGTAGCTGCGCAATTTAAGCGCAACACCGCCCAGGCCGATGATCAGGCTGGCCACCGAGGCAATCAGAATGATCTGCGCAATGGCGGCGACGCCAAACCAGGCCCCCAGTGCAGCCAGCAGTTTGAAGTCGCCGTAACCCATGCCCTCTTTGCCTGTTAGCCATTTGAAAGCGTGGAACAGAATCCATAACAGCATATAGCCGATTGCGGCACCCCAAATGGCGTCCACCGGGGTGGTGAATAGGTGCTGCGTATTGAAGAGCAGCCCCAGCCACATCAATGGCAGGCTGAGGTTGTCGAGAATCAGCTGATGTTCGATGTCGATGACACAGATGGTGATCAATATCCAGGTGAATAGCAGAGCGGCCAGCCCGAGCGGCGTTGCACCGTACAGCCACATGCAGGCAACGGTAGCGATGGCGGTGGAGAGTTCAATCAACGGATAGCGTGCCGAAATGGGGGTATGGCAATGATGGCAGCGCCCGCGTGACCACAGCCAGCTAAACAGCGGGATCAGGCGATACCAGGGCAGACGGGTGTCGCAGTTCGGGCATTTGGAGCCGCCCAGACTGATGCTTTTGAACTGGTCGGTTTCATCCAGCATCAAAATGCGTGGCAAACGCCAGCTTAACATGGAGATGAAGCTGCCGACGATCAAACCGATCAGGGCACTGAAAAGGATAAGTTGGCTTTGACTGAGTGCTTCCATAAACAACCTGCTGATCCGATAAAAAAGGTTGCAGGCGATTTTAACAGGCCGGGTGGCGGAGTGCGGGGCTTTATGGCTTAAAGTTTTTTAAGGCGCCATAAACCGATAGATTGACGGGCGCCTTTTTGTACGATGGGGATTAGTTTTCCGAATAGGTGACGCAGTTGCGGTCGTTTTCCCAGACGGTGATGCTGTGCATTTTTACTTCTGGCGAAGCGATGCGTGCGGCGATCGCGCGGTAGAGGTAAACTGCAATGTTTTCCGCCGTCGGATTGGTTTCGTGGAAATAGGGATGGTCATTCAGAAAGGTGTGATCCAGCTCTTTAACCACCTCTTTGGCATGGCGTTTGATCTCTTTGAAGTCGATGACCATACCGATTTCGTTGAGCTGTGTCCCCATGACCTGTACCTCAATTTTCCAGTTATGGCCGTGCAGCTTGGCGCAATCGCCCGGGTACGCGCGCAGGCTATGTGCGGAAGCGAAATCTAAAAGCGTTTTTAAAACAAATGTCTGTGCCATAACCTAAAAATTACACAAAAGGGAAAAGAGACAGAATTATAGCGAAAAGCCGCACGTATGAAAAGCACAACCCGCGGCCAACCTTTTGAAAGCCAACTATTTTTGGATGCTTACCCGAAGCCTAAAGTTTAATGGTTGCGCTGGCCGATGTAATCGATCAGTTGAACCAGAAAGGGGCTGGTAAAAGGCAGTTGTTGATATTGCTGTTGCGCCTGTTCGATGAGTTGGTTGCGGTAGCGTTTTGCGCCTTCCAGACCGAGTAGTTTGGGATAGGTGGATTTGTCGGCCTGCAGGTCGCTGCCTTGCGGTTTGCCGAGGGTGTCTGTATCGCCTTCAATGTCGAGAATGTCGTCCTGAACCTGGAACGCCAAGCCGATGGTTTTACCCAGATCGCCAAGCGCTTGTTTGACTTCTGCGTAGAGTGGACTGGCGGCTGCTCCCATCAGTAGCGCGGCCTGAATCAAGGCGCCGGTTTTCATGGTGTGCAGCTGTTCGAGTCTGACCAGTTCGATGTTTTGACCTTCAGAGGCGATGTCGAGCATCTGCCCGCCGATCATGCCGTTGATGCCTGCAGCATGGCTCAGAAGACGGATCATTTCCAGTCTGCTTTCGGCAGACAGTTCGGCGGATTCAGTTAAAATCGAGAAGGCGAGCGTCTGCTGCGCATCGCCCACCAGAATGGCGGTGGCTTCGTCATACTGGATGTGGCAGGTTGGCTGGCCGCGGCGCAGGTCGTCATCGTCCATGGCCGGCAGGTCATCATGTACCAAAGAATAACTATGAATCAATTCAATCGCGCAGGCGGCTTTATCCACTTGGGTTAATGGAATGTTCAGTGATTCTGCTACCGCGTAAATCAGGGCCGGGCGCAAACGTTTGCCGCTGTTTAAGGTGGCATAACGCATGGCGTCGAGCAGGCGTTCCGTCACGTCAGGATGTTGTTCGGAGGTTAATAGGGATGCCAGCTCGATTTGCACGCGCTGTTGGTAGAGTTTGAGTTGATTTTGCAAAAAAGCGGCTCCAATAAAAAAGGCCATCAAAATGATAGCCTTTTAAACAATTTAAACGGTATTTTAGCCAGAATAGGGCGATAAATACAGTTTGAGAGCTTTGCACGAGATGGCTACACGAATAAAAATGGTTAAAAATAGCCTGATTTTTGTTGAAAAACTTGCTAATAGCGAGCTATTAGCTGCGTT
>JACXUQ010000146.1 GCA_014763835.1 Thiotrichales bacterium | reverse complement strand
TCTCGCCAAATGAATTTGAAAAAAGGTATAATGAAAAGGACTTAGAAAATGCGGTGTTAGCCGAATAGAAAAGTGTCTATGGAATTGGGGTCATTCCATGGGGTTTTGAAGAGTGTTCAAGAAAATTTAGAAAAATTCAAATGAAAACAATTTTAATTTTACCTATGTTTTCATAAAAATTAAATAGAATACCGTTTATGAATAATAGTATTTTGAAAAGCAAAAAAAATACAAATAAAGAATTAGCTAAAAGATTCAATATTACAGAACAAACATATAATAATTGGAAAAAAAGCAAACCTGAATTGATCAAAATAATAGAGTTTGGACTAGAATTTGAAGAAATACTAAAAAGCTATTGCAATGAAAATAGTTTTAATAATATTTATGAAAAGTAAAAATAATTTAGAGTATAATAAATAATGATAAAAGCAAAAGAAACGATTGATTACTTAAAACAACAATATTTTGAAGATAATAGACCTTGGGTTGTTACATACTCGGGTGGTAAAGATTCAACAACAGTATTACACCTTGTAATAACTATGTTACAGGAACTGCATAAAGACAATAAAGCTACAAAACATGTATATGTTGTATCTTCTGATACCACAGTTGAAATGCCTATAATTGAGAAATATACAAATATAAGACTTGAACAAATCACAAATTTTGCAAATAATACTGATTTGCCTATTTCATGTCATAAACTTGAACCAAAAGTAGAAGAGTCTTTTTGGACATTACTGTTAGGTCTTGGTTATCCATCTCCAACTAATTCATTTAGATGGTGCACTGAAAGAATGAAAATAAATCCAGCTACAGAATTTTTAAAAGCTCTTGTAAATAAACATCAATCTATTTTAATGTTATTAGGAGTTAGGACTGATGAATCGCAAGCAAGAGCAAATTCTATTGAAGGACGAGTTTTAAATCATAGAGGTTTATCAGTACACGATAGTATCCCAAATGCTTATGTGCTATCTCCTATTAAATATTGGTCAAATGAGGATGTATGGACATACTTAAGTAAAAATCCTTTTCCATGGGGTGATCATAGCTATATGATGAGTTTATATGATAAAGGTAGTGGAGAAGGTGATTGTAATATTGCATTAAATCCAGATTCTCCATCTTGTGGTAAAACAAGATTTGGGTGTTGGGTTTGCACGGTAGTAGAAAAAGATCGTTCTATGGAAGGAATGCTTAAAAATGGTGAAGAATGGATGAAACCATTATGGTATTTTAGGGAAAAACTCTATACATATAGGAATGATTCTGAAAAACGAGATGCAAGAAGAAGAGATGGTTCAAGAGGTCCTGGTCCATTTTTAATGACTACAAGAAAAGAACTATTAAAAGAATTATTAGTTACTGAAAAAAAAGTCAATGAAAACTATCATGCTATGAAAAAAAATGCATCTGACTATAATTCAAATGAAAAAGTGACTTTGATTAAAGATGATGAAATTGAACTTATTCAAAAAAAATGGAATAGAGATGGAGATATATCAAATACTGCATTTAGAATAGCTCAAGAATTTAATAGAATGATGCATCAATCAATTCAAACCGAACTTAGAAAAGATTTAGAATCAATTGAAAATGATGATTTTAATATTGATTTATTTGAAAGAATATTTGAAGTTGAAACATACAGAAAAAATATTTCCAATAGATATTCCATTTTGAATGAAATTGAGTCAAAAGTTTTAGATTTCTATAAAGGTGAGTATCGTGAAACTAACTAATATAGAAATATATAATTTATTCTCATATTATGGTGGAAATAAAATATCAATCGATAATATTACTTGTGTAATAGGTACAAATGGTTTTGGTAAAACATCTATTTTAAACGCAATTAAACTTTGTTTGAACTATCTTAAAATTGATGCAAAATCTATTTTAAATAATAAGGCACAAGATAATAATTGTTGTGTAAAGCTAGATTTTGATGAGTTTAATATTTGTAGAAATTGGTTTTTTTCAAATAAAATTGAAGAAAAACTTGTTGTTACTTTTAAAGACAATAGCATTTTAGAAGATGCAGAAGCTGAACATTTTATTCAAAATAAAATACCAGAGTTTTTGGTAGACTTTTTATTTTATGATGGAGAAATAGGTAATAATTTACTGGTACTATCTAATTCTAAATTAAAATCAATATTTGATTACGTATTTGATTTAGATTTATTGGTAAATACACAAAAAGATGCTTATGAAGTTTCAAAAAGATTACTAGAAAAAAACCAAACTAGTGGTTTTTCTGAAGTTTTAAAACTAGAAGAAAAAAGAACAGCTTTAATAGAAACTATCAATAAAGATAAAGAAAGTTTAAAAAGTAGTGAAGTTACACTTAAAATAGAAAAACTAAATTTACAAAAAGTAAATACTCAAATTAGAAATAAAAATAAAAAATTAAAAGAGTTAAATATTCAAAAAGAAAATATCAAAACAGTATTGGATGAAGAAACTACTAAGTTCAAAGATATCATTTTATGGCAAATGCCATTACTTTTTAATTCAAACCTATTTAAAGAAATTAAAAAAAGATCAAAAAGTATTGTAAAAATTGAAGATGAAAATTTATTTATAAAAAAATTCTCGCATTTTGCAAAAGAAATCAATTCTCCTGTTGAAGAAGATAAAATTTTTGAAATCTTTAAATCTTTAATGATAAATAACAATGAAAATATAAACCTATCTATTTCTTCAAAAGACTTTAGGCAATTAATTAATGAATTAAAAGATTTAAAATTAGAATTTACACAAATAGAAAATGAAATAAAATTAGAAGAGGAATCATCTCTTAGGCAAGAAGTAGTACAAATTTTATTCTCTCAAAGAGAAAATATTGAAAAAATGGTAGAGCATTTAGAACAAAAGATTTTAGAACTCAAAAATAAAATAGAAGATGATTCTTTAGAATTAAAAGACATAAATAAAACAATCACTCAAGCTTTTAGAGAAAATCAGTCTCAATATGCTGTAATTAAAGGTTATGAAGAATTACAGGCAATCTCAAAAGTGAGTGCCCAGCTTTATGAAAAAAAATTACTTGATAACCTTGAAATATTTAATAAAAAATTAGAGCAAAATACAGCTAAATTTTTAGCCCAATACAAACATATCAAAAATATAGTTGTGAATAAGAATCTTGAAATAGTCATATCAGATGAAAATTCACAGTTAAGTACAAATCTTCTGTCTGCCGGTCAAAAACAGATTTTAAACTTTCTTATTATCAAAACGATTCTTGATTTCAAAGATTTTACATCATTTGTAGTGGTTGATACACCTTTTGGAAGATTATCAAATAAAAATAAAGAGCTTTTACTCAATACTTGCTATTTAAATTTTGAGAATTTAGTTTTATTACTGACAGATAGTGAATATGAATTTATCAAATCTCAATCATTAAAATACAAAAAATACAATATATTAAGAAATGATAATGGCTCATTTTTGGAGGAAAATCTATGATAAAAACAACTCAAGAAATTGAAAATTATATTTTTCCTCTTTCAAAAATGTTAAATATGGAAAACGAACCTAAATGGGTACTTTTAAGATTTATGATAAATATCTCTTTGTCTTTAACGAAAGATTTTGAAGATGTGATTATTGACATATATGATGGAAAAGAGTATAGATTAGAACAAATTACAGGAGAAGGTAAAGGTGTAGATGATTATACTAAGCTTTACTGGGAAATGATAGAAGTCTTTGATAATATTACGATTAGTTCAAAAAAGAAATTAGAAGAAAACCTCCAGCGACATATTGCTAGAGGCTATACTATTTTAAAAACATCACTTAAGCATGATAGTAATATTTTTGAATTTTTAGGGCAGGATTTTTAGAGAGTAATTACTTCATATTTATCTTCAATACTAATATCAAACATAAATATGTCTGTATACTTAAATAAATTTTTTTTATAAAATGTATCACTTATTGTCTGCCATCTTGTAGTAGATTTAATGTCTTGAATCAACTTGGTCGTTTCAGTAATATAATTTTCTATATCTTCTTTTTTGACTGAAAATACACTATGAGTACATGCTAAATAATTTCTCATATTGTTTACTTCCTCTAAAAAACTAGTTTGTACACTGTCAAAAGTTGTACTTGTTAGCTTATTTTTTGTTTTTAATAAATATATTTTTTTGTCATTATCAAGATACATCAAACTAAATTTTGATACCGTCAAAAATTTTCTGTAAATTCATCATCAACTTCACTGAGCTGTTCCAAATTTTCCCACGAAACATATTTTCTATCGAGCCATTTTGCGTTTG
>JACXUQ010000145.1 GCA_014763835.1 Thiotrichales bacterium | reverse complement strand
TTGAGGCTTATCGTCAGGCGTTGCTGTATCGCGTTGATTACGCCAAAGCGGCCAATAATCTGGCTTTGGCATTGCAGCGTCTGCAAAACGAACAGCCGGATAGTTCCGCTAAGGAGCCCCGTCTAGGTGACGATAAAGGCCGGGATGAGGGTTTTGCGTTTTACGGCGGGCAGAAACCCAAGAGTGAGCAGACCAATGATTTTGGTGCCGACAGCGATATCCAGGGGCCGGGTGCCGATGGAGACGGCGTTAAATTGCCGCCAACGGGGGAGATGACCGATTACCGTTTGAATCCGTTGCTGGCCAACGGTGCCGCGACGCAGCGCACGCAAAGGGCAACCGCTCAGGCGATTATTGACCGGCAGCAGCGTCAGCAGCGTGCCATCCAGTTTGAATATCAGTTGCAGCAGCTTAAAGACGAACAGGGCGAATTGCTGAAACGCCTGTTTGAACGCGAGGAGGGCTTCCAAGCCGCGCAAGAGGCACCGCATCCACTTCCGGGGGTGCAGCCATGGTAAGGTCTTTGTGTCGCTTGGCTTTTGTGGTATTGGCTTTGTGCGGGCAAGCCGCGTGGGCGGTCGAGTTGCCTGAGCCTGAAGGCAAAATCGAGTTGCCGACGGCTGCATCGCCTTTTGCCGAAAGCGAGTCGAGTGGCGTCAGAATCACCCCGCAAAGCGTGATGCTGGGGCAGAGCATCACCGTGCTGATTCGTGGCGATGCGCCAGCGCGCGATTTTGAGAAGTTTGATTTGCAGACTTTAAAACAGCAGTTTGCGGTTTACGATGTAACGCGTGAATCCAGCCGGGTGCGCTTGCAGTTGTATCCTTTGACTGCGGGCAGGGCGCAGATTGCGGCGGTGGATATCGGCGCGCTGCATATTCCGCCAACCACGATTGAGGTACAGCCCAATCCGCAGGTGAATGTGGTTTGGCAAGCGCCGCCCGCCACGCTGCTTTCCGGGCAGAATGCGGTCTGGTCGGCAAAAGTCACCTTGCATAATCCGGCATTTGAAACCCAGTTGCTGGCGGACGCTCAAACCGGGTTGGCGGCAAGTGAGGCAGATGACCGCCTTAAAAAGCAGACTTGGCTGGCGAATTATCAGTGGCATGCTGCGATGTCGGATAAGGGTGTTCAGGCACAGCGTATCGCGGTCGATTCGCCGGTGCTGGAGGTCAAAAACACCTCACAGCGTACTTGGCGATTTTTTGATCTTCCGCAGGTGGTCGACATCCAACCGCTGCCGGGCTTTATGCCGATAACGACGTTAGTGGGCAAGGTCGATGTCTCCACGCAAGCCGACGGTTGGTGGCAGGTAAGCGGTGCGCTGCATTATTGGCGCTGGCAGCTGCAGGCAAATGGCGTGCAGGCGGCTGACCTGAAAAATCTGGCGTATCGTCTGGTGGCGGAATTACCGCATGATCCGGCCATTGAATGGCTCAGCGCAAGCATGGAAACCTCGCAGACGTTGACTGAACAAGGCTTGCTTTCAAAGGTTGAGGTACGCGTGCCTTATCGTGTGAACGCGGTTGGCGTGGCCCATTTGCCCAAATTGACTTGGCGGGTGTTGGCGCCGCAAAGCGGCAAACTGGTGGTGCAGACCCGGCCTGCTCAGTTTATATTGGCGATTCCGCAGTGGTTGGAATGGCTGCTTAAATTAGCCGGCCTGCTGAGTTTATTGTGGCTGGTTTGGTTGGGTTTGCAGTGGAGTCAGCTATGGTGGCTGAAACAGCGTTTAAAACGCCAGATTTTGCAGGCTAAGACGCCGCAAGCCATTTGGCGTGCAATGCGACTTTGGAAAACCCAACAGGCCGGGTCTTATGTTGATTTTGTTGCGCGCTTTTTAAAACTCAACAGGCCGGGTGCTGACGCTTTGGCGGATGAGAATATTTCACTGGCGCAGTTTGAGATCTGGTTTGCTGAAACCTATGGCGATTCAGCCGCCTTGCAGACGGTGTTAAGTGAATTGAATGCGTGTTTCTATGCGGACTTGCAGACGGCAGATGTCGGTCGTCTGCAGGATAAAGTCAGGGCATGGGCGGACGAACTGAGCGTTCGTCCGGGCGTGATGCGTGGGTTTAATCGCGTTTAATGATCGCGCTTAAAGGTGGCGTCGAACGGTTTGATAATGCGTTGGTATTTTTTCCAGGCCACACTCAACGACCAAATCAGGGAGGCGCCAATCACCGCGTAGCCCGCATACGCCAAACCGATGGAAAAGGTATTCTCGCGCAGCAAGCTCGGCAGGATTAATGCAATGCCCAATAAAAATCCTGCGGTGGCGGTTTTAAGTGCTATGCGCAGGATGCCGTGAAGCAGTTTCTGTTTATGTTCGGCCGAGCCCAGTTCCATGTTGATTTCCTTTTTGGGGTTTAGTTAAGAGTGTTGTTAATCGATAGGCCGATGATTTGGGCAACGTTGTTTTCAACAGCCTTAAGTTCTTCATGGTTAAGTGTGGTTAAACATTCTGACGTGATACGGCGAATATCCAGCGCACGAATTTGATCACAGAGTACATCCGAGGGTTTGAGTAGCTTCTCGCGAGGCGTCAAACGAAAACGCAGCGGTTCCGCCTCGTCAATTAAGACAGTGCTCAGTGGCAATATAATGACCGTTGGATGGTTTACTTCATTCAGCCAATCATTCTGCATCACTAAAACGGGGCGGATTTTGCCTGGCTCAGACCCTTTTGAGGGATTGAGGTTGGCCAAATAAATCCCCCCGCGTATCAGTGACGTGCTAATAACCATCCTACTGAGCTTCCAAGCCGTCGGTAAGCGTGTCGTTCCAATCGTCAATCTCCGATTCATGTCGCACTTTTTGTGAGGCAGCCTGCATTTTTTGTTTTAAAGCATCTTCCGATTGCTGTTGACGAAAGCGTTCAAACGCTTGGCGAATTACCTCGCTTTTTGACATGTGGAGTTTATTCGCCATGTCAAACAGGTTTTGTGCAAATTCATCAGAGGCTTTGATGGTGATTGTTTTCATAGCGTAGCCTTTTTGGTATTACCAAGGTAATATCAGTTTAGATGGCTTATACACAAATTGCAAGTTAATGCCTTGCTTTTCAACGGCTTTACAGGAGGTAAGTCGTTGCCTATAGGTGTTGCTGCAGCCAGCGGCTGAAATTGCCTAAATCCATCGCGCCGGAGACCCGTGTGATCTCCTGGCCGGCTTTAAAAATCGCCAGGGTCGGAATCGAGCGGATGCCGAATTGTGCAGCGATCTGCTGTTCGGCTTCGGTATTGATTTTGACAAAGCGCGCCTGCGGTTCAAATTGCGCAGCAGCCTGGCTAAAAGTAGGTGCGAAGCTTTTGCACGGGCCGCACCAAGGCGCCCAGAAATCGACAATCAGCGGCTGGTCGGTTTTTTGCAAGGCTCGCAAAAATTGTTCGCCACTCATCTCAACGGGTTTGCCGGTAAACAGTTCCTGTTTGCATTTTCCGCAGGTAGGCTGGCTGTTGAGTTTATCCTCAGGTACACGGTTCAGGCCGCCGCAATGCGGGCACATAATAATCATCTTCTACTCCTTGTTTTCAGGGATGGTATCGGGCTTATTAAGGGTTGATTATCTTTAATTCAAGACGGTTTATGCGATGTTAATCAACTAGCCAATCCGGTTTGGGGCTTTCCTGTCCACCCGCTTCAAAGCCTTTATCGACAAAACCGTGCAGCGTTAAATCGTGACAATGAATCAGTTCGACGATTCTGGCATCGTCGCTCGTCAGAGTCGCTTCCACGCCGTTTTCGACGTTACGGTACACCATATTAATCTGCTCTTTATATTCAAATAGCGCCGCGAACAGCGGATCCCACGAACGGATGGCGCGGCCTCCGGCAAAGCGTTTTTCCATGCCTTCGACGTGATCCTGAATCACTTTGCCCAATTCCGGCGTTGTAGCGGTAGTGGTGGCGCGGATGCCGTTGGGCAGTTTGACCGTTTCGCGTTTGAGTTGCTGGTGTTTTTCCAAGAGTTCGCTAAACAAGGCTTGATCCTGGTGGTGCTGTGCATCACTGCCGTGACCGTGTTTATACTGGCGGTGCGTCGACATCTGGTTTCTCCTAATGCCTCTAAAGGATGTTATGCATTGTAATGCTTATTTCGGGCAAAAAAAAAGCACGGTATTGGCCTACCGTGCTTGAAGTCTGAGGAGCAGGTTTAAGTTATTGACAATCTTAATAACCTAAACCGGACTTAAAGGGGATTAAGTCCAACTTGAACAAGACCTTTTGGGGTGGCTTATTGAAGTTGAATTTAGTTTACGGTTTGGTGTGTGCAGAATCAATTGGCAAACATTGAAGGAGCATGAAGAAATCATG
>JACXUQ010000144.1 GCA_014763835.1 Thiotrichales bacterium | reverse complement strand
AGCGAGAAAAACTCGCCGGGGTAGATGTTCAGGCTGACGTCGTCGACGGCATAGACATTGCCAAAGGTTTTGGTGACTTGCTCAATGCGCACAATCGGTTGTGCGTGTTCTGCGTTGGCGGGTTTTGAAACATCCGTCATGCTAGGGTTCCTGTTAATAACACTATATAGGTGAAAACGCTGTGAGAGTGCCAGAGTCGATTTTTAACAAAGAATTTGGTTGCTCTTAAGCGTTTTTACTCAAACTTTACTGGCCTGTTTTAATGCGCGTCCATGCACGGTTAATATTGCGCGCCTGCTTGTCGCTTGGGGTTTTCAATACCATGAAATTGGCGCGGGTCGCTTCCGGCGGGTAGATACCCGGATCGTTGCGCACTGCTTCGTCAACCAAAGGCGTCGCCGCCGTGTTGGCGTTGGCATAAGCCACGGTATTGGAGATGTCCGCAATCACTTTGGGTTCAAGCAGATAGTTGATAAAGGCGTGCGCCGCTTTCGGGTTGGGGGCGTCGGCCGGAATCACCATGACATCGGTCCAGACTACGGCGCCTTCTTTCGGTGCAAAGTAGGCCACTTCGACGCCGTTCTTGGCTTCCATTGCGCGGTCACGCGCCTGCAGGATGTCGCCGGAGTAACCGTGCGCCACGCACAGGTCGCCGTTGGCAAGGTCATTAATGTATTGCGATGAGTGGAAATAGCGGATAAAAGGACGCACCGCATTTAGGGTTTCCGTCGCGGCCGCAATGCCGCCTTTGCTGAAGTCATCGCTGGCTTCTCCTTTATAGGCATGCGCAGCAGCAAAGACTTCGGTGGCGTCATCCATTAAAGAGATGCCGCAGCCGGCCAGTTTTTTGGCGATTTTAGGATCGAAAATCAGGCTCCAGCTGTCCAGCGGCATGTCGTCGCCGAGGATTTCCTTGACCTTTTTGACATTGATGCCGATGCCGGTGGTGCCCCACATATAAGGGACGGCATAGGCGTTATTCGGGTCGATGTCGCTGAGTGATTGCAGGATCTGTTTGTCCAGGTTGGCGTAGTTGCTCAACTGGCCCTTGTCGAGTTTTTGGTAGAGTCCGGCACGGATATGGCGGTCGATGAACGGACGGGCGGTCGGAAAAGCCAGATCGTAGCCGCTTTTACCGGCCAGCAGTTTAGCTTCGAGCACTTCGTTGGAGTCGTAAACGTCATACACCACTTTGATGCCGGAGGCTTTCTCGAAATTGGCGATGGTGTTGGGCGCGATGTAGTCCGACCAGTTATAGACGTGTACCGTCTCCTGCGCCTGAGCCGGGTTGAGTGCTAATCCGCTCAGCGCGAAAGCCGCAGCCAAAAATCTGAAACGGGAAGTCCAGTTTGTCATGGTGTTAAATCCTTCTGGAAAGTCTGACGAAAAGAATACCAACAGAATGCCAAAATTGTGTCCGACGTCGTCTTCGAAATCATTCCCTGAGCCGCCGTTGGCTTGGGAGAAAATGACACTTTTGTTAAATTATCTTACAGTTGCGAACTGTAAACAAATTCATTGAAAAGCAAAAGTTTTATTTGCATTTTTTCTGTAAAAAATCGCATTTTTTATCGGCTTTTTGCCTTCCCTTGTTTGGGGGGGCAGGTGTTCTTTTGAGCGCAATCAACTTTACGGCGATTTGTTTTGATTTTAAAAACTCAACAGGCCGGGTATGGCTGGTCATTGCGCTTAAGGTAGCGTAAGCTTTAGCCAAACTTATGCACAAATTAGAGTGCTTTGCACGAAGCCAAAACCGTGGAGGACGTCATGACCGCAGCCGCTTACACCTTTATCCGCTTTTTTGATTCGCTGGGCATTGAGGATATTCCGCTGGTGGGCGGCAAAAACGCCTCTTTGGGGGAGATGTATCAAAGCCTCGTGCCGCAGGGCGTGCCGGTACCCAACGGGTTTGCGATTACGGCCGAGGCCTATCGCGCCATTCTCGATGACAACCAGCTTTGGCCGCGGCTGCACCAGATTCTGGACGATTTGAACGAAGACGACACGCAGGACCTGCAGCGCCGCGGCGCGCAGGCGCGCGAGCTGATTTACGGCGCCAAACTGCCCGAAGCGCTCTATGCGGAGATGGTGCGTGCCTACGAGGAACTGCTGGAATCGCACGGTGCGCCGGCGTCTTTGGCGGTACGCAGCTCGGCCACGGCGGAGGATTTGCCGACCGCCAGTTTTGCCGGCCAGCAGGACACCTATTTGAATATTTCCGGCCTGAGCGCCTATATCGACGCCTGTCGTCACTGTTTTGCCAGTCTGTTCACCGACCGTGCCATTCACTACCGCATCGACCAGGGCTTTGACCATTTCGAGATTGCCTTGTCGATCGGCGTGCAGATTATGGTGCGCTCCGATATTGCTGCCTCGGGGGTGATGTTCTCCATCGACACCGAAACCGGTTTCGAGGATGTGGTGATGATTACCGGCGCCTACGGTTTGGGCGAAAACGTGGTGCAGGGGGCGGTTGATCCCGACGAATTCTATGTGCATAAGCCCACATTCAAGAAAGGGTTTCGCAGTGTGCTCAAACGCCATCTCGGTGCCAAGAAAATCAAAATGGTCTATGCCACCGATAGCAACCGCCGCGCGCCGATCCATAATGTGCCCACCTCACAGGCGGAGCGCAAGCAGTTCTGCATCAGCGATCAGGAGGCGTTGAAGCTGGCGGATTACGCGATCAAGATCGAGGACTATTACAGCGCCAAGGCCGGTTACCGCAAGCCGATGGATATGGAGTGGGCCAAAGACGGCATCACCGGCGAACTGTTTGTGGTGCAGGCGCGTCCGGAAACCGTGGCTTCGCAGCGTAACGGCGCGATTCTAGAGCGTTATGAGTTGACGCAGACGCCGCCTGCGCCTCTGGTCACAGGACGTTCGGTCGGCGGCAAGATCGTCAGCGGCAAGGCGCGGGTCATCTCCTCGGTGGAGTTCCTACATGAATTCGAAGACGGCGAAATCCTGATTTCCGACATCACCACGCCCGACTGGGAGCCGGTGATGAAGCGTGCTGCCGGGCTGATTACCAACCGCGGCGGACGCACCTGTCATGCCGCCATTATCGCGCGCGAGCTGGGGATTCCCGCGGTGGTCGGCACCGGTCATGGTACCGAACTGATTCAGAACGGCCAGTGGCTGACGGTTTCCTGTGCCGAGGGCGACGAAGGGCGGGTCTATGCCGGAGAGGTCGGCTATCGCGTGGCCGAGGTCGATCTGGGGGCGTTGCAGCAACCCAAGACAGAAATCCTGATGAATCTGGGTAACCCCGAACTGGCGTTCGATTTGAGTTTTATTCCCAGTGCGGGCATCGGTCTGGCGCGGATGGAGTTCATTATCAATAACCATATTCAGGCGCATCCGCAGGCGTTGTTGCATCCGCAAAAAGTCAAAGATGACACGGTACGCGAACAGATTGCGCAATTGACGCAGGGGTTTGCCTCGGGGTCGGATTACTTTGTACAGAAGCTCGCCGAGGGGGTCGGCACCATCGCCGCCGGGTTTTACCCGAAGCCGGTGGTGATGCGCCTGTCAGACTTCAAATCCAACGAATACGCCTCGCTGATCGGCGGCCAGGACTTTGAGCCGCACGAAGAGAATCCGATGATTGGCTTCCGCGGCGCGTCGCGTTATAACGACAGCGACTACAAAACCGCCTTTGCATTGGAGTGCCAAGCGATCAAGCGAGTGCGTGAGGTTATGGGATTGGATAATGTCATTATTATGATTCCGTTCTGCCGTCGGGTGGAGGAGGCCAAACGTGTCATCGAAACTCTGGCGGAAAACGGTCTGGTGCGCGGTGTCAACGGGCTTCAAGTTTATATGATGGTGGAGATTCCCAACAATGTGCTGCTGATTGACGAGTTTTCCGACTATTTCGACGGCTTCTCCATCGGCACCAATGACCTGACGCAGTTGGTGTTGGGAGTGGACCGTGATTCGGAAAAGGTCGCGTTCGACTACGACGAGCGCGATGCCGGCGTCAAGAAAATGGTGAAAATGGCGGTGGAGGGAGCGCACCGCAACGGCAAACACATCAGTCTGTGCGGTCAGGCGCCGTCGGATTATCCGGAGTTTGCGGAATTCCTGGTGGAAATCGGCATCGACGCCATGAGCCTGAATCCCGATTCGGTGTTGAAAACGCTGCCGCTGATTCTCGACGCCGAAGCCAAGTTATCCACGCATAAGTACTGAAGGCCCGTTAAATCGCCATTTAGTCCTGTGGATAACTTTTGAATAAGTGACTTACTGCTAAGTGTTGAACCAGGAAGTACACGAAGAGCACGAAGAAGTGGCCTTTAAGCCCCGCCCGAAGGGGCTTAGCCAAGTTCACCAGCTCTGCGTT
>JACXUQ010000143.1 GCA_014763835.1 Thiotrichales bacterium | reverse complement strand
AAAACTTGCTAATAGCGAGCTATTGGCTGCGTTTTCCGCCTCAACCAGCCAATTTTTTCCTCATTTTTATTTCGCGCCCCACTCGTGCAAAGCTCTCAAGGATAAAAAACATCAGCACCGTATTGGTCATAAAGGCCAGGGTCAGTGATGGCATGACCACATAAACAAGATGAAAAAAGGTGATGGCGAGCAGGCCATACACCAGCCAGAGCAGATTTTGAGCCGTTTCCTTGGTATTCATCAACGTTGTCCTGTGTCAGGTTTGAATTCGGTATTGGTTTCGGCCGCTCTCTTTGGCCTTGTAGAGCGCGTTGTCAGCCTTTTTGGTCAGGGTTTCGATGGTATCGTCCGCAGTCACTTCCGTCAGGCCCAGGCTAATGGTAACCTGCGGCACGGGTGTGAAATCGGAAGCCGTGACTTTTTGTCGAATCGATTCGGCCACCAGCACGGCATCGTCGATCGGCGTGAGTGGAAGGTAAATCATAAACTCCTCCCCGCCCCAGCGCGCAAAGATGTCGGAGTCGCGCAGGCGTGAACGCACGACTTCGACCAGATGGATCAGCACCTGATCGCCGACGTCGTGTCCGAAGTTGTCGTTGATGTGTTTGAAATGGTCGACATCGAGCATAATGAGGCTGAAATTCCCACCATGGCGCCGGTAGAGCGAGAGGCTTTCCTTGAGTGCGCTTTCAAATCGGTTGCGGTTGTAGATTTGCGTCAAATAATCGATTTCGGCCATCTTTTGCAGCTGCTGTTCGAGCGCGACGCGCTCGGAAATATCTTTGCCGGTGGCCACATAGCGTTCCACGTTGCCTTTGGCATCTTTGATCGGAGAGATGGTTTTTTCTTCAAAAAAGACGTCGCCGTTTTTCTTGCGGTTGGTGAAGGTTCCCTTAAAACGCAAGCCGCGTTGAATGGTCTGCCAGAGTTCGTCATAAAAGCTGTCCGGATGGGCGTTGGCGTTCAACAGGGAGGTGTTCCGACCCACAGCCTCATCACGGGTGTAGCCGGTATGCTTGGTGAAGGCGTCGTTGACATAAAGAATCAAGCCATCCGTATCGGAGATCATCACCAGATCGTCGATTTGCGCCATTGCCTTGGAAAGCATGGCGTTTTGTTTCATCTGCTCGTAATGAGCCGACAGTTCCATGACCGAGGCGATCAACTTGTCTTCCGTCAGGCTCGCGTTGACTTCCAGTATGACTGATTTGCCGAGTTTCGTGTTGTGGAGTTCAAGAATCTCATGGTTTAGCGTTTGCTCCGCCCGGATTTTCATCAGGAACTTGACGATCTGTTTCTTGTTTTGGGGCCAGTATTCGGTGTAGAAGTCCTGGTAAAGTTCCAGCCCCAAATAAGACAGCAGCGTGTGGTTCATGAAGTCAAGTTGGCCTTTAGCGGAGAATTCGGCGATACCGACCGGGGAGTTCTCCATCAGATTCCGATAGTAGGCTTCAAAGTGCTTCAGCTTGGTTTCGTAGTTAAGTACGCTTGAGATGTCGCGGGCGACGGATACCACCAAGGGCGTTTCATAGAGGTTAACAAGAACCGCCTTGATTTCTTGCGGGATGAGGTAGCCCTTTTTATGGCGGTACGAAATCCGGAAGGTGAGGGTGCCTCTTTTTAGCAGATCCGGACTTAATTTTTCGAGATTGTCCTGCTGTTCCGGTGCGTCTATGTCCGAAATACTCCGTGACAGCAACTCCTCCTCGGTATACCCGAGCTTCTCCTGGGCGCTGCGGTTAACGTACAGAATTTTGCCTTCGGGGTCATGCACAAACACGCTGTCGTCAATGGCGTTTAGCACATGGGAGCGCATTTCAAGATCGGCCAGAGCATGTGACAGGAAGCGGCCGATATACCAGGCAATCAGGGTGACGAGCAGCAGTAAAAGCAGGGTTTCCGCGATTTTTCTGAGCAGAAACGCGTTGTCTGCCTGTAGCCAGAATGCGGTTGAGGGTCGGGCAACCAGAAAGTAAGATTGTTCGGCTGTTTGCTCAAGCGCTCTGATAAAGGTGTTGTCAGGCAGTTGCACGGGGTGAGAGGTATCAAGAGAAATGGGGCTGCCCAATACCTGTGCGATGTCAAGAGGAGTCTTACCCAGGTCTTTTGCCCAGTTCCATTGTTTGTCGGGATCGACAATCACCTTACCTTGGCCATTGACCAGATAGACATGAATGGTCTGGTTGAGATTGAGCTGATCCACAAAACTTCTGAAGTTGAGGTTAACGATGGCATAACCCTTGACTTGATTATCGACGATGATCTGCCGGCTGATGCGCAGCGTGGGTTCAAAAGGGCGGACGACTTTGCCGTGTTCAATGTTCAGGTCTATTTCTGAGAGATAGAGCTCGTTGGGAGCCAAAGCCATACTGGCCTGGTGATAATAACGGTCGGCTTTGTTTTGCAAGTCTGCATCCGCTACCTTGTAAAAGTGGCCACCCTCATGATTGATTCTGACGCGTTCCTGACCGCTGGCATCGAGAATACGCAGCTGCAGTATATCGATATGCGACTGTGCCAGCAGGAGCAGATAGGCGCCTAGAGCGGCTTGCTGCTGTGTGTCGGGTTGGCTTAACAGGGCTTTGCTCTGCAGAAGGTCCGTCACCAGGTGGAGTATCTGGGCGGTGTGTTCGATGCTTTGTTGATAGTGGTTCTGGTTCAGGTCGAGAAGCGCCTCTGCCTGGATGGCAAAATTGCGGCTTGAAGATTCATTAGCGGTTTCTAATATAAGACTGGTCACGCCGACAAGGACAATCAAGGTATAGCCAAAAAAGCTTAAATTAACCAGTTTCTTTATCGACATCGCTACTACTGGTTTGCAACCTGTTGCATAGTAGCACAAATGGTGGGGGTTTTAATAGCCATGACACGATAGCATCGCGCATGGCTCTGAAAGAAAAACTACGCTTAGGTGCTGTTGTGTGTAAAAGTACGCATCATGTTGATTTTATTGCTCTTTGTTGTGGATGCTACGGCTATCGGCGTATTCCGGAAGGGATTTAATATACAGATCGTGTTTGCTGTAGGGGATTTCGATATTCTCGGCGGCAAAGCGCTTATAGATGCGCGTATTCAGACTGTCTTTGACGCGACCGCGGATTTCCGGATCGTCAATCCAGACCAGCAGTTCGATATCCAAACCCGACGCGCCGAACTGGCGGAAGCGCACGCGCGGTTCGGGGTCTTGGCAGATCTGTTCCTCCTGTGCCGCCACCTCAAGCAGAACCGTTCTGACGTGATCAATATCCGAACCATAAGCGACACTGACAGGCACGCGAAGCCGCGACTTGACATGGCGCCCGGCCGATTCATTGGTGATTTTGCCGTTGGCGATCACCGCATTGGGAATATTGATCTCCACATCGTCCCGTGTGAGGATACGGGTGGAGCGCAGGCCGATTTGCGTGACCTTGCCGCGTTCCAAACTGTCCAGCACAATATAGTCGCCTATTTTGTAAGGCGAGTCGGCGAGAATGAACACGCCCGAAAGCAGGTTGGCGATGGTGTCCTTGGCGGCAAAGCCGACGGCAATCCCGATAATCCCGGCCGAGGCCAGCCAGGCGCTCATGTCGATATTCCAAGCAATAAACAACAGGTATACCATGAGCAGAATAATTAAAACGGCGGTGACGTTTTCCAGCAAAGGCAGGGTCTGTGGTTTGATAATGGAGCCTTCGCGGCGCTGCTGGCTCAGGGTTTTCAGATAAAACTGACTGCTGCGGTAAAAGAATTGGCCCCAGACAATCACATCAATACTGGTAAAAATTCTGTGGGCGCTGTTTTGCATGCTGTCGGGCAGATGAAACAGGCGCATGATGGTCGCGCAGGCGATTAATAAAATGGAAACGCTGATGGGATAGCGCACGGCATCCAGGGCGAAGCTTAATGCCCGCCGATCGCGGCGTTTGGCCCATGCCAGCGGCAGCCAGCTGATAATGAGTGTGAGCACGAGTATGATGCCCAAGGCAATCATCAGGATAAAAGCGCTCTGCAACCAGAGATTCTGGGTATGCAATAGCGTGCTCAAGTCAAGTGATGAAATCATGGTGTTATCTCAAAGGCCGTTACGTATGAAACCAGTATTTTTATCAGGGCGGACAGCAGGCGCTACACCTAAACAAGCGGGGCGATGAGCGCGCCTTTCTCAAACGAAATCAGATTATCAGAAGGCGCGATGCGAAAAAAGTCTCTTGTTGCGCCGGTGCAAACGAAATATTGTGTATTTGGGGGCTAAAAATATTTGTTTTCTTGTTGATAACTCTATATAATTCCCGTTTTTTCCGCTCCCGGAATTAGAAATTTAAGGACAACTGACATGAAACGTACATTCCAACCAAGCGTTCTGAAGCGTGCGCGTACTCACGGTTTC
>JACXUQ010000142.1 GCA_014763835.1 Thiotrichales bacterium | reverse complement strand
GATTTAGTCAATCATAATACGGATTTGATTGGTGTAAAGATTGAAAATGCACGCCAGCAGGTGTTAGCCGAAATTGAACCTCTGCATGATTTGCATCATAAAACCTTGCACATTGAAAAGCCGTTAACTTTTTTTGATAAACCTGCGGGTAAAATCAGTTTAGTTTTTAGTCTTGAGTCCATTGAAAAGCCACTCAATCAGCTGTCGGTAATGCTTTTTTTAGGATTGATTACAATTCTGTTTGGTCTGTTTTATGCCGTTAAAAGCTTACTCAATAAACACCTGGTTAACCCTATTTTGCAACTGGCGAATAACTTAAATTCAAGCGATAAGATTTTTGATGAAATGATTGAGTTTAAAGCCGATTTACCCGATGAACTCGGAATTTTAAATCATGCTATTCGTGAGTTACAAGTCGCTCTAAAAGCGCATGTTAAATCACTAGAAGAAGCGCATAAATTTACTAATCAGGCAACCCAAAATCTTTGTCAAAGTCAACGTATGGCTACCATTGGACAGATGGCAGCGGGTTTAGCACATAACTTAAATACCCCTTTAGCCAATATCATTGGTTATGCGCAAATGGGTATGCAGCAAACTAAGGATGAAAACCTTACTCAGCGTTTACAAACCATTGAACGTCAGGCTAAAACGTGCTCAGAACAGGTTAAAAACTTACTTTCGGCAGCTAAACCGCCTGTTTTAGAGTTACAAGCGATTGATTTAATCAAGTTTATAACCAATTTAGTGGCGTTAATACAGCCCGTTGCCAAACAAAAAGCCAAGATAGAACTCAGCTTAACTGCGTCTTCAAGTTTGCAAGCGCTGGTAGATCAAGCGGCGCTCGAGCAAATCCTTTTTAATTTACTGACTAACAGCATGGAAGCTGGAGCAAGTAAAATCAATATTGAGGTGCGAGAGTCATTAACAGATGAACAAATTGAAGTAGTGGTCACCGATAATGGGCAGGGGATAGAACCAGAAATGCAACCACGAATTTTTGAACCCTTTTTTACTACCAAAAGCCAATATCAAGGTGATACTAACGGCGGAACAGGTTTGGGATTATATTTGAATAAAATGCTTATGCAGCAAATGCAAGGTTCAATCGAGCTGGTTAAAAGCGATTCGATGGGTACACAATTTATTTTAAAGGTAACAAAAGATGCATGAATTTACACTGTTGGTGATTGAAGACGATGTGGATATGGCACAACTACTTTGTGAGCTAGCTAGCGAACAAGGTTTTAGTGCAAGCCATTGCCAGCAGGTGCACACTGGTATTAATGAGCTAAGGCATCTTAGCCCTGATGTGGTTCTAACCGATTTACGACTACCAGATGGCAGTGGAAATGAGGTAGTGGCCGCAGCAAAAAGTATAAACTCAGAAACAGAAGTGGTGATGATTACAGGTTATGCCAGTGTACAAGATGCGGTTGAAGCGTTTAAATATGGCTTGTTTGATTTAATTACCAAGCCGTTTGAAACTGAGTTAATTAAAAATTTGTTGAACCGATTGCGTAAGTTGCTAGAACATCGTGTGCGAATGCGACAAATTGAAACTCGATTAAACCAACTTGAAAAAAAACCAATGGCACCCGTTGTGCAATCGCCCATTATGCAACAGGTAATGCAGCAAATAGAGCAAGTAGCTCCGCTAGATGTTTCAGTATTAATTTATGGAGAAACAGGGGTTGGTAAAGGGGTCATGGCTAAAACTATTCACGCTATGGGTGCCAATCCGCGTGGTCCTTACTTTGAACTTAATTGTGCCGCTGTACCCGAAAATTTGGTGGAATCTGAGCTGTTTGGTTACGAAAAAGGTGCCTTTACAGGAGCTGCCAATCGTAAATTAGGGTTATTAGAGCTCGCTAATGGCGGCACTTTACTGTTAGATGAGATTAACAGCACGCGACTCGATATACAGGCCAAACTGTTACACTTTCTACAAAATCAAACTTTGGTGAGAGTAGGCGGTAGTAAAGCCATTCAAGTCAATGTACGAATTTTATTTGCCACCAACCAACCGTTAAAGGAACTGGTTGATAAAGGACTTTTTAGAGAAGATTTGTATTATCGAATTAATGTTTTTCCAATTGATTTACCACCCTTGAGAGAGCGTAAAGAGGATTTAGCTGGACTGGCTGAATTTTTTGTTTCTCATTATGCTCAAAAGTTTAATAAAAAGATTTATTCACTTTCAAATAAGGCGCTAGATGCACTTAACCGTTATACCTGGCCTGGTAACATTAGAGAGCTTGAGAATGTGATGCAAAGGGCGGTTGTTTTAGCTAAAAGTGACACAATTGAGCTGGCCTATCTACCTAATGATTTGCATGAAACCAAAGTACCAAGTATTTCTAACCAACAAGTATTTTTACCTGAAGATGCTACCCTTGCTCAAATTGAAGCATTATGGATTGATCACGTATTAACCTCCTGCCAAGGTAATAAGAGTTTGGCCGCGCAAAAGTTAGCCATTGATCCATCTACCTTGTACCGTAAACTGCAACAGCAAAAAAGTGAATAATTTCTACTATTGCGTTTTGCAATGTTTTTTGCAAACAGCCATATCCCAAGCTCACCCTCTGAAATAATACCCTTTGTATTCAATAGCTTAACAGGCTAGTGATTTGGCACACCATTTTCTATGTATAAGTGCTTTATGTACAAAAAATAATCAATGAGGTGTGCAAATGAACAAACTAGTAAAGTTAGTAATACTGGGTGTGCTGGGTTCAAGTTTAGCAATATCCGCCCAAGCGGAAGAGCCAAGTGTTAAGGACTACCGAGCGATGTTAGAGGATAGCCCTGGTGAATTTTGGGTGGATGATGGTAAAGAGTTATTTCATGCTAAAGCGGGTCCTAAAAATGTCAGTTTAGAAAAGTGCGATTTAGGTAAAGGCCCAGGTGTGGTTGAAGGGGTTTATGCTGAACTGCCTAGATACTTTAAAGATACAGATCAAGTCATGGACTTAGAGTCTCGTCTAATGCACTGCATGATTACTCTACAGGGTAAAGATAAAGACACGATTATTAAAAATGCCTTTTCAAACCCTAAAAAAGGTAAAGATTCTGAGATGGAAAAGATTGTTGCTTATGTGGCGGCTCAGTCTAATGGATATAAGTTTAATTTAACGCTTTCACACCCTAAAGAGATGGCCTCTTATAAAACGGGTGAAGCACTGTTTTGGCGTCGCTCAGGCACCATGGATTTTTCATGTGCGACTTGTCACGCTGCTGATGGTAAGCGTATTCGATTACAAACCCTTTACAACGCCTACAATGATAAAACCACGATTCCATCTTGGCCAACTTACCGTGTTTCTAAATCGACTGTAAGAACCATGCAAAACCGTATGTGGGATTGTCATTGGCAGATGCGTTTACCGGATGTCGATTTTGGTTCAAAGGCAACGATTGATTTGATTACCTTTATGACAAAAGAATCAAATGGTGGCGAGATTCAAGTGCCATCAATTAAACGTTAACTGAAATTGTAAAGGAATTGAAGATGAAAAAATCAACAGTTAAAACATGGTTAGCGAGCTCCACGGCAGCAGCAATGGTTATGTTAAGTGGTATTTCTAGTGGCTATGCAACAGAGATTAAAGGCGCGGCATTTGATGCGGAAACTTTAAAATCAGCAGAGCAGACAGTGAATGAAAGTTGGACACGCTCTACTCCAGAAGAGCGTAAACGTTTAGTTCAAGATTACAGTAATAAAGTCTGTTCAGCCTACAAAGATAAACCGACTCCTGAACTAGCGGCTAAGATTAAACAATTCAATAAAGAGTTAATCAATTATCCGCAAGAAGGTATCAAGCTCGGTGACTGGAAAAACGGTGCAAAATTGGCCAGAAGCGGTTATGGAATGCGCATTGGTAAAATTCATCCTGATACAGGAAAAAAACCTAACGGTGGTAACTGTTATGCATGCCATGCTCTTGACCCAAATGAGCCAGCAGCAGGTAATCTAGGGCCAAAATTAACTGGCTACGGTGCTCGCGGAACAAGTGAGCCAATTATGAAATACACTTATGAAAAAATTTATAACGCACATGCTTTTTACGCCTGTTCAGGCATGCCGCGTTTTGGGGTACATAATGTCTTAACAAGCAAACAAATTGCAGATATTATGGCCTATTTAATGGATCCGAAATCACCTGTAAACCAAAAATTAAAGATGATGCAAAATTTAAATAGAAATCCATACTGAGTTTCGCTTATATTGACAAGATAACGGTCATCTATTGAATGAATAGCGAATTGTCCAGATTTAAAATTTAAAAGGTTCACATTATGTTAAAAAAACTTACAACATTATTTATGGCAGGTTTAGCCTTGATAGCTTTAAACAGCTATGCGGTTGAATTTAAAGCACAAAAGGTTGCCGATAATATCTATGCTTATGTTGGTCCTTTAACCGATCGTACCCCTGAAAACTTAGGTTTAAATAACAATATTGGTTTTATTGATACCGCTGATGGTTGGGTTTTGGTTGACTCTGGCGCAGGTGATGCGGCGGCTAAAAAGCTAGAAGCGATTGCTAAAGGGATTAAGGATCAACCGATTGTGGCGGTGATTAATATTGGTAGCCAAGATCATCGTTGGTTAGGTAATGATTATTTCTCAAAACAGGGCGCTAAAATTTACGCTTTTAAGAAAAGTGTTAAAACGCAAACGGCGATGTTTAACCAGTTATTAGATCGCCTAGTACCAAAAGTGCCTGCTTTAAAAGGCGTTAAAATGAAAACGGCTGATGTGGTGCTTGAGCAAACTTCAAACACGATTACTATTGGCGGTGTAGAGATGCAGTTAAACTACTATGGTGATGCGCATTTCCCTGGTGATTCAGTCTTATGGTTACCAAAACAAAAAGTACTGTTTACAGGTGACATTGTCTATTTAGATCGTATGTTGGGGGTTCACCCTTGGTCAAATACCGTGACGTGGAATGACGCCTATCAAGCTATGCGTAAACTGCCTGCAGAGTACATTGTACCTGGTCATGGTAAGGTTTCAGACTGGAAACAAGCCGATGCTGAAACAGGCAATTATTTACAGAAATTAGTAAAAAATTTAAAAGCCGCAGCTGAAGACTTTGCTGGTGTTGATAGCGCGGTTGCTGATAATGCCGATTGGCCAGAATTTAGCCATCTTGAACACTATGATTCTTGGCATAAACAAAATTTAAGTCGTACTTACTTAAAGCTAGAATCTTCAATGTAGAAATCAAAGTTATACTTACTCCGTAAGTAATTTTGTTTACATGCCCACCGTTAAAAAATAAAACTAGCTTCCTTTAAGAAAATCTTTTGGCTAAGTGAATTCTAGGGTTGGAAATTGATATTTTTTAACTCTAGAGTTCATGATTAAAAACTGGGTTTGCGCATTTTATAGAAAACAGGATATGACATAGAGGTTTGGGGCTGAAAAGCGTGATAGCAACTCATAAAATGTAGGCTCATATATAGGTTATGTAGGCGCCTAAAAAGCTCGTACTGCCATGATTGGTTGATGGGTTATAAATAAGGTGGTAAGGGTTGCGCTAGATAGCGCCATTTGAGAGAAGGTAATTACATATATATGTATGTATACATGTGTATATGGGCGTGTGCATGAAAATAAAGATGCGGCGATAATGCTCGGATTTTTTATTTGCAATGAAATGGGAAATCAAATAGTCGTATCTATGAGTAACCTGGCCTGTTGAGAATTTGTGGGTCATGTTTTGGTTTGTTAAGAAGGTTGTTGAGCGGGTGTAAATTGC
>JACXUQ010000141.1 GCA_014763835.1 Thiotrichales bacterium | reverse complement strand
ATTTTTAACCATTTTTATTCGTGTAGCCATCTCGTGCAAAGCTCTCCTTCATTTTTATTAATCCTTTTTCAACGAAGAAAACCGGGAATGAATCATGCAAGAGTTTATTAGCCTTTATAACGAGAACCGTGAGGATATCGAGAAGTTCTTGATAGAGACGCTGCGCAACAACGGTCAGATCATGCACAACAATGAGGTTGAAATACAGCGGTTTTTCCGGGTGTTTCCAAGTCTGGAGCTGGTGTATGTGACCGACAGCGACTTTATTCAGGTGTCTTCCAATATCTATAAAAACCGACGGGTTGAAGAGGCCAAAGGCAAGAACCGCGCCTATCTGGTCTCCAAGGTCGAGCCCAAAGAGCAGAATGTGTCGATCAGCAGTCCTTACATCAGTTCGGCCACCGGTGAAACCTGCGTGACGGTGTTGTTCTACGGTGAAGACTACAACTTCTTTTTCGATTTTAACCTGACCACGCTGTTGACGCGTTTTGGTTTGGTTGAGCGTCATCCCTTGTTCAACCAGTTTTCCAAGGGGTTTTATTTCATTATCGGCTTGTCGCTGACGTTTTTCTCGGTGATGTCGATCGGCTACGCCTTTTATGACTATTTCCTGCAGCTGGTGCATCCGGCGGAATATTCGCTGGAAAGTGTCTTCAAGCCGATTGTTGCCTTGACGATGGGGTTGGCGATTTTTGATCTGGCGAAAACGCTGTTGGAACGCGAGGTGTTTTTCAAGGCGTATTCCGACAAAAAGGACGAGTCGCGTCTGTTGTCGAAGTTTTTAAGCGCCATCATCATCGCCTTGTCGATCGAGGCGTTGATGGTGGTCTTCAAAACCGCGCTGAATGACCCGGCGCAGATGCTGTATGCACTCTATCTGATTATCGGCGTGGCGTTGATTATTCTGTCGTTGGCGCTCTACAACAAACTGGTGATTAAAGACGGCGAATGCAAAGAGTAGACCCGTTTCTTAACCCAATAAGGGTGCTTTATGGCTGATGAAAAGTGGCAGTGGATTATTTTTACCGACCTTGACGGTACCTTGCTGAACCACCACAACTACGAGTACAAGGTGGTGGAGCCTTTGATTGCTTTATTGCAAGCCAGAGGGGTGCCGGTGATTTTGAATTCCAGCAAAACCGTCGCGGAGCTGGAGCTCTGGCATGAGCGTCTGCGGCTGGAAACGCCGATTATCGCCGAAAACGGCGGGGTTATCGAATACCGCCACAACGGCCAAAAACACAAGCATCTGATCGGTCGGCCTTATGAGGAGATCCGCTACTTTATCAAGCACTTACACAAAGTGCATGGTTGGCAGTTTGAAGGCTTTGGCGACTGGACGGTGGCCGAAGTGATGAATAAAACCGGTTTGAAAACGGCCGAGGCGGTCAAGGCCAAGGCTCGAGAGGTCAGCGAACCGATTCTGTGGTTGGACGACCAGGCCAAGTTGGCGGGGTTTGAAGCAGCACTGGCCGAGGAGGGCCTGAAATTGATGGCTGGCGGGCGCTTTTACCACGTGATGGCCGGGCACGATAAAGCGGATGCGATGCGAGAGCTGCTGGCCGATTCAGTTTTGCATATCAAGGCGCCATACCGCGTCATCGCGCTTGGGGATAGCCGGAATGATCTGGCGATGCTGCAGGCGGCGGATGTGCCGGTGGTGCTGCCGGTGGATAATGCCTACAAGTTACGGCTTGACGGCGCCTATTACGCCACGCACGAGGCACCCTGGGGCTGGGTGGAGGCGATTGAGAAAATCCTGAACCCCTGACCCGTTCATTGTCATCGCAGGCACCCGGCCTGTTGAGTTTTTTTAACCCTTTTTTTAATTGGAGTTTTTGGCACTTTTTTACCACTTATTCATTTAGCTAATGCAAGGAGCCAACTATGAGTGATTTCTTTCAGAATGGCACTGTGACCACCTTTCACAATTTGACTGACCGCCCGGTGGAGGCGCTTGAAGCGGAGTTGCTCAAGTTCAGTCAGCAACGCCCGTTGGGGCTTATCTTGCCTTCCTTATTCAGCGAGCTGGAAGGGCCGGCTCTGGCCAATATCGTCGAAGAATTGAAAAATGTTCCTTATCTGAACCAGATCGTTATCGGTTTGGATCGCGCCGATGAAAAGCAGTTTGCCTATGCCAAGGAGTATTTTTCAGGGCTTCCGCAGAATTTCAAGATCGTTTGGAACGACGGGCCGCGTATGCAGGCGATTACGCAGAAATTGCGCGAAAATGACTTGGCGCCGACAGAACGCGGCAAGGGCAGCAATGTGTGGAATTGCTACGGTTATGTACTGGCTTCAAAACAGGCCGAAGTGGTGGCACTGCACGATTGCGATGTGCTGACCTATGACCGCAGTTTGCTGGCCAGATTGATTTATCCGGTGGCGCATCCGACGTTCAATTTTATCTTTTCCAAAGGTTATTACGCCCGTTATTCCGACGGCAAACTCAACGGCCGGGCGTCGCGTCTGTTGGTGACGCCGCTGTTACGGGCGCTTAGAGGTGTGCTGGGGTCGGATCAGCTGTTAACCTATCTGGACAGTTTTCGTTATCCGCTGGCGGGGGAATTTGCGATGGATGTCGATTTCCTCAAAGAGATTCGTATTCCTTCCGACTGGGGCTTGGAGATCGGCGTGATGTCCGAGGTGTTGAGCAATTATTCCAACCGCCGTGTCTGCCAGGTGGATATTGCCAAAGTGTACGATCACAAGCATCAGGAGGTCTCCTTTGAAAACAAACAGGCCGGCCTCTCCAGAATGAGCCGGGATATCGCCAAATCGCTTTTCAGGAAACTGGCTGTCAGAGGTCATGTGTTTTCTGCCGGGATTTTGCGCACTATCCGTGCCCAGTATTACCGCACGGCGCTGGATCAGCTCGAATCCTATGCATTTGATGCCGAAATGAACGGCCTGAAGGTCGATTTGCACGCTGAAGAGCAGGTGATTGAACTATTTGCCGAAAATATTATGCTGGCGGGACGCGAGTTTATGGATAACCCCGGCGAGATGCCGTTTATGCCGAATTGGAACCGGGTTGTCAGTGCCTGCCCGACGATTTTGCAGGAGATTAAAAACGCCGTCGAACTGGATAATCAATAGGGGGGACGCGTTATGCTACAGACTGTTTTGGAGCGTATTCAACAGCGTTTGTTTAGACTGTATGGCGATGCCGATGCCTTCGATGCCTATCAGTCAATCGAAATGCGGTTGCGAGCGGCGCATACCGGTACCTTGCCGGAAGTCGCCGCTAACGTGCGGCGTTGGTCGCATGAAGATGTGATGCTGATTAGCTACGGCGACACCTTTACCAAAGAGGGGGAATGGCCGTTGCAGACCTTGCAGCGTTTTCTGCAGACGCATGTCAAAAACGCCATTAACCAGGTGCATATTCTGCCGTTTTTTCCTTACAGCTCCGATGACGGTTTTTCGGTGATCGATTATACCCTGGTAAACCCTGACCTCGGGGATTGGCCGCATATTCAGGCGATCGGCCGAGAGTACGGCTTGATGTATGATCTGGTCATCAATCATATCTCACGGGAGAGTCTGTGGTTTACCGATTACAAGGCGAATAATCCGCCGTTTACCGATTTTTTTATCGAGATGGAAGGAACGGAGGATGTCTCCCAGGTGACGCGGCCGCGCAACACACCGCTATTGGTTCCGGCCTATACTCATCGCGGACGGAAGATGGTGTGGGCGACGTTCAGCAGTGACCAGATCGATCTGAACTTCAGGAATCCGCAAGTGCTGGTCAAAATGGTGGAGATTCTGCTGTTTTACCTGCAAAGCGGGGCGCGCACCATCCGCCTGGATGCCATCGCCTTTTTATGGAAAGAGCTGGGCACTACCTGTATCCATTTGCCGCAAACCCATGAGGTCGTCAAACTGCTGCGCGATGTGATGAGCTATGTTAGGCCGGAGGCGATTTTGCTCACGGAAACCAATGTGCCCCATGTTGAAAATCTCTCTTATTTCGGCGAGCAGGACGAAGCGCATATGGTCTACCAGTTTGCCTTGGCGCCGCTGATTCTGCACGCCTTGCACCGCGGTGACGGGAGCTACTTGACCGAATGGGCGCAACAGCTTGTACCGCCACCGCAAGGCTGTACCTTTTTGAATTTTACCGCGTCGCACGACGGTATCGGGGTGCGGCCCGTTGAGGGGATTCTGCCCGAGCGCGAGGTGCAGGATTTAATCACCGCCATGCACCGTCAGGGCGGTTTTGTGACCAACAAATCCAATCCCGACGGTTCGCAAAGCCCTTATGAAATCAATATCACCTATTTCAGCGCCCTGCGCGAAACGCATAATTCCAACGGTCCCGACCAGTGGCAGGTTGAACGCTTTATCTGTTCGCAGAGCATAATGATGACATTGCAGGGCATACCGGCGATTTATGTGCACAGC
>JACXUQ010000140.1 GCA_014763835.1 Thiotrichales bacterium | reverse complement strand
TGGCCGCGATAGTCGTTGAGGCTTTGCAGTTGTTGATGCTGGTCGTAAAGGCTGAAAGGGGGTGCGCTCTGGCCGACTTGCAGTGCGGCCTGGGCCGTCGATACACAGCACAGCAACAGTCCGAGTAAAAGTGTATGAAAGAAGACGGGGATGGGTCGCGTTGTCATAAGTCACTCCGGTAGGGCTAATGGTCAATAAGTTACGATTTTGTATAATTCCTGTCAAAGACCGCTATGCTAAACTGGTTCAAATTTTAACTTTTCCACCCGGCCTGTTGAGTTTTTTAGACGGTTTTTCAACAGCCGCGTTTTGTAATGGAAATGAGTATGTTAAACGACGCAATCTTGATTACCGGCGCCGGGCAGCGCATCGGCTTTTATCTGGCCAAACGCTTTGTGGAAGCGGGGCAGCCGGTGATTTTTACCTACCGCACGCATCGGCCGCAGGTGGACGAATTGATCGCCCTGGGTGCTTTGGGCATTCAGGTGGACTTTAATGAAGACGGCGCCATTGAGCGCTGTGTACAGCGTGTGCGTGAGCAGGTCGGCAGTCTGCGCGCATTGATTCATAACGCCTCGGTGTGGCTGACGGATGAACAGGTGGCGGCGAACCCGATGGCGTTTAATGCCTTGATGCGTGTGCATGTGGAGGTGCCTTACCGCCTGAATGAGGCGTTGCAGCCGCTGCTGTTGGCCTCAAGCAGTGTCTTGAAGGATATTGTCACTCTCAGCGATGCGAGCACCGCGCAGGCCAATGACCGCTATATGGTCTATCTGGCGAGCAAGGCGGCGCTGCAGAATATGAGCCGCAATTTTGCCAAAAAGTATGCACCGCAGATTAAGGTGAACGATATCGCCCCGGGGTTGATTCTGTTTAACGAGGGCGACAGCGAGGCTTATAAACAGCAACGTCTGAAACAGTCGGCGCTGGGCATTGAGCCGGGCGAGGAGGTGGTGTGGCAGGCGCTGCAATACCTGCTGCAAAGCCCCTATACTACCGGCATCAGCCTACCGCTGGAGGGCGGCAAAACGTTACTGTGATGCAGGGCTTTTTGAAATAACTTGCCCAATCATGCAAGGATCTTATGGGCATTAGTAAAATATCCTATGATAATATCCGTGAATATTAGTTGGTTATTTTATTGTGCAGATAAGCGGATAGCCCATGCCTACACTTTTTTCTTCGATACCGTTCCCCCGTCATCGCTCATGGTTGTGACGTTCCCTGTTTGCGGTGCTGCTTTTTATCTTGGCGGTCATCTACCAGACCCAGTCACGCCAGCTGTTGGCGTCAAATCAGGAAAAAACTTGCTAATAGCGAGCTATTAGCTGCGTTTTCCGCCTCAAGCAGCCAATTTTTTCCTCATTTTTATTTCGCGCCCCACTCGTGCAAAGCTCTCATGAAAACCTTTTACGAAGATACCCATTTCATAGAGTCGGTCGAGCGTTTGCCTGCCCAGCCTGAAATAGAGCGCAAGATTCGCGAACGTTTTCAGGTGTTTATGCACGCATACGGTTATGAACGCGTTACCCTGCTCGATAGCAACGGCCGTGTTCTCGTGGATGAGGGCGATACGCTGATGGGACGCGATGTATCCGACTGGCGGAACACCATGGTGACCTGGCTTGGCTTAGCCAAGACCCTCCTGGTCTGCTGTTTGCCGACAGCGACTTTCATCTCGATGTGATCCCTTGGTCGACAGAAGCGGTGATTCGCGATATGTGGGCGCCTTGGTTCTGCATGTCGATCCACGCGCTTTTCTGATTCCGTTTATGCACGATGTTCCAACACAGGAAAACACACTAGAAAGCTGGCTGCTGGTTAATTTGAATCACACTCCGCGCGGATTTAGAACGCAGCATGGCAATGTTTACTTTGACCGACGTTGCCGCTTTAAAGGGTATCGCACCAAATGGGTTGGCGTGCGGGCTCAGGTGGTTGATCGGTCGGTGGGGCACCAGCTGCGCATTCATTGTCTGTTTACCGATATCACCTTGCGCACCGAACATGAATTGGCGCAGAAGCATTTCAATTGAAGTGGCGCTTAAAAATGCGGTTAGACAGCAGCAGTTGCGAGTCCATTATCAACCGCAGGTTTCTCTCGCCAGTGGCCGGATTAAGGGGGCGGAAGCGTTGGTGAGGTGGCAACATCCCACTTTGGGACTGGTGGCACCGGCCTATTTCATCGGGGTGGCAGAGGAATCGGTCTGATTGCTGACATCGGCGACTGGGTGCTGAAGGAGACCTGTCGTCAAATCCGCCGCTGGCGCGAGCAAGGTTATGAGGGGATGGTGTTTGCGGTGAACGTTTCCCCCAAGCAGATGGTGTATAACGATTTGACCGAATCCGTCAGGCAGGCGTTGGCGCAAAGCGGCATTCCTGCGGAGTGCCTGGCGCTGGAAATAACCGAAAGCGGTTTGATGGCGGCCGGTGATAAAGCGGTGCGCCAGTTTGAAGAGTTGCGGGCGTTGGGCGTGCGTATCGCTATCGACGATTTCGGCACCGGTTATTCCTCATTGGCGTATTTGAAAAACCTGCCACTCGATGTGCTGAAAATCGACAAGCAGTTTGTGGATGACATTCCCGATAACGAGGACGGCATGCAGATCGTTAACACGATTATTGCCATGGCGCACAGTCTGCATTTGAAAGTGTTGGCAGAAGGGGGGAGACGGAAACCCAGCGCGACTTTTTGGCGTTGCGAGGTTGCGATTCTTATCAGGGGTATCTCATGAGTCCGCCGGTCAGTGCGGAGGATTTTGAAAGGCTATTTCTGAAGTCGGGGGCGATGCTCCTAAGGAGTCGCCGCCCAAACCGCACTGAGGGTGCAGGCGGTTGGGTGACGGCTAAGGTGGTTTTCACTTAAAACGGACAACCCAGTGCTTGGGCGTTGGTTTTGACGGTGTTGCGCTCCTGCTGATCGGCGGCGGCATCAAAACCGTCGCGCTCGTACCAGCCTTGGGTGTGTTGCAGAATAATGTCTGCGAGTGCTTGAGCGTGGTCTTCGCGGTCGTTCAGACACGGGATGTAACCGTACTTCTCACCACCGGCCTCTTCAAAATATTCGCGGTTCTCTTCGCCGATCTCTTCAATGGTTTCCAGACAGTCGGCCGAAAAGCCCGGGCAGATCACCTGAATATTATTGATGCCGTGTTTCGGCAGGTTCATCATGGTTTCGTCGGTGTAAGGCTTGATCCACTCTTCCTTGCCGAAGCGCGACTGGAAGGTGACCTTGTACTGCTCTTTGCCCAACCCCAGTTCTTCGGCCACCAGACGTGAAGTCACATGGCATTCGCAGTGGTAGGGGTCGCCGTTGTCCAAGTAACGCTGCGGCACCCCGTGGTAGGACATGACCAGCAGTTGCGGTTCGCCGTGGTGCGACTGGTATTCGCGGATGGAATTGGCCAGCGCCTTGATGTAACCCGGATGGCGGTGGTATTTTGTGACGAAACGCAGTTCCGGAATCCAGCGCCAGGTTTGCAGTTCGGCGGTGACGGCGTCAAAAGTTGACGCGGTGGTGGCTGCGGCGTACTGCGGATAGAGCGGCAGCACCAGTATGCGTTGGCAACCCTTTTCCTTGAGTTCCTTCAAGCCGCTGGCAATCGACGGATTGCCGTAACGCATCCCCAGCGCAAACTCCACACGTCCCTGAAAATGCGGACGCACCTTGGCGGCAATCGCCTCCACCTGGCGTTGGCTGATATTCAACAGCGGCGCGCCGGGGCCTTCCGAATTCCACACGCTGGCATAGGCTTCGGCCGATTTGGCTGGGCGGGTGCGCAGAATAATACCGTTCAGAATCAGCTTCCACAACCAGCGTGCCGGTGGCGGTTCGACCACGCGCGGGTCTTCCAGGAACTGTTTGAGATAGGGTTTGAGCGCCTCTTTGGTGGGCGCGTCTGGCGTGCCCAGATTGGTGATTAAGATGCCGGTTGCGCTGTCGTCACCGTGGCGGTAGTGGGTGGTGTTCTGGTATTCCAAGGTGCGGTTCCCTGTATTAAATAAATGTGTCGCCTAAAATTATACATAAACTGTACAAGGGCGGCACATCTGTTTTTAAAATCGAAAATTCGGCAAAGTCCGCTAAGAATAACAACAATCCCGCCATTAGTGAACCGCTTTGGCTTTGGGCAGCTCCTCCCAGCGGGTGGTGTAGCGCGGCGACAGCTGCTCGCGTTTCATCTGCCAATGGCGGGTGTTGAGGCCGCTATTGGCGAGTTGTACGCTGTGTTTGCCGAACTGGCGGTTGAGGCTGTCCATCACCTGCATCAGCGCATCCGCTTTGGGATTGGCCGAATAACGCGGATTGACGGCAAACAGGTCGGTCTGCAAAGCGCCTTTGGGGGTGATGTGGCCGAGGGTGACGGCGGCTTTCTGGTAGAGATAGCCGTCGCGCCAGATCTGTTGCAGCCCTTTGAGTGCGATTTTGCTGAGCAGCACGCTGTTGTCGCTGGGGTAGATCAGCGGAATCTGAACGCTGTTGCGGTATTGCGGCAAATGATTTTGAAAACGCGGCGTGAGAATGCTGACCCCGACACTTTGGCAGACGCTGCCCTGCTGGCGCAGTTTTTGCGCGGCAATGGCGGTATAACTGGCGACGGCCTGTTTCATCGCATCCAGCTCCTGCACCAGCTGGCCAAAGGAGCGCGAGGAGACAATGTGCTGTTTATTGGGATGGTGTTCATGCAGCGCCAGACACGATTGGCCGTTGAGTTCGGCGACGATGCGCTCCACCGTGACCGAATAGCGGCGGCGAATCTGCTTGGGGCAGGCCTGCTGCAGATCGCGGGCGGTGAGAATCCCCTGGGCTTCAAGCTGCTGGCTCAACTGCTTGCCCACGCCCCAGACCTGACCGACTTTGACCTGTTGCAGCAGGGTTGCGAGTGTTGTGGCCGAAAGCGCCGTCAGATCGAGAATCCCGTTTAAATCGGCGCGTTTTTTGGCGAGGTGGTTGGCGAGTTTGGCCAGCGTTTTGGTGGGGCCTATGCCGACCGCTACCGGCAGTCCGAGCCATTGCCAGACGCGTCGTCTGATCTCTGCGGCATAGTCGCCGAGGTGGTCGATTGGCAGGTCTGAGAGTTCCAGAAAGCTCTCGTCAATCGAATAGATTTCCTGATGTGGCGAGAATTGGCCGATGACGCTGTGCAGGCGGTGGCTCATATCGGCATAGAGTTCGTAGTTGGAGCTGAACACGGCCGTGCGGTGCTGTTGCAGCAGTTTGGCGACTTTGAAATAGGGCTGAAACATCATGCTTTGCGAGGTGGCGGCGCGGTAGCCGCCGTCGCCCAGGTGGTGAATCTGTGCGTCCAGCGCCTTGGCCTGGGCATTGGCGGCGACAATGCAGCCGTCGTTGTTGGAAAGCACCACCACCGGCCGGTTTTTAAGGCTCGGGTCAAACGCCATCTGGCAGGAGGCGTAGAAGCTGTTGGCGTCGATCAGTGCAAAAATAGGCATGAAAATTTCCTGACAGGCCGGGTAAAAAAGTAGGTATCCATATTTCGACCGATGATTTAAACCACGAAGCACACGAAGAGCACGAAACGAAGAACTCGGCGCCCGAAGGGGTAAGCCGAGAAGTGATACTTGCCTCTAGGCGCATTCAATTAAATTTTTAACAAGGAGAGAGCTTTGCACGAGATGGTTGCACGAATAAAAATGGTTAAAAACCGTCTGATTTTTCTCGACTTACCCCTACTGGCGTCGAGTTCTTTGTTTGTT